>NZ_JBEZBW010000009.1:0-143678 GCF_040647305.1 Saccharothrix sp. NPDC042600
AAAACTTTTTGGCCCAACCCCGGGAAAATGTGGTAGCCCTTCGGGCGGGCCATACGGAGATGACACAAGCAAGAAGCCCGGCTTGGGTTGTGTCCCCTCCGGTGGGCTGCCCGCTACTCCGGTGGGCTGCCCGCTACGCGGTTCGCCAAGGGGCTACGCCGATGCGGCCCGTGCTGCCCAGGTCGATGGTCACCGCTGGGGCGTCCACCCGGCTCGGTTCGCCGTTGGGTGGTAGGCGCGGGGTGAAGACCTGGCGGGGTGTGCCTGGGGTGGGGGCGATGTCCAGTCGTGCGCCGACCTGGGGTGGTTCGGTGGTGTTGTCGTAGGTGTTGCGCCACAGGAGGGCCGACGTGGCGTGTGCCCCCGGCTGGAGGACGACCTCGGCGGGTTGGGCGGCGAACGAGTCGACCGCCGAGATCTCCGCCGACGCCGGGCCGTTGAGCACCCGCACGTTCAGCGGCCGGCCCTCGGCGTCCAGCAGGCGCACGTCCGGGTAGCCGGTGACGCTGTAGGGCTCGGTCCCGCAGTTGAGCATCTTCAGGGTCAGCACCCGCAGGCCCGACGCGGCCTCCGACTCCAGCGCCGACACCACCACGCCCGACGTCGGGCACCGCGGCGCCTCGGCCGTGGGCGTCAGGGACAGGTCACCCGATCGGGCGGCCACGGGCGGTGTGCCGCACGCGCCGACCAGCAGCAGGAGCGGCAGGAGGACCCGGGGGTTGATCACGACTCGATCATGGCACAGGTGGTCACGAAGTCCTTGGCCAGCGCGGTGAACTCCTCGACGCGTTCGATCTGCGGCATGTGGCCGGTGTCCGGGAACAGGTGGCTGCGCGCGTGCGGCAGGGTCGCCACGGCGGCGTGGAAGTGGCGGACCGGGAGGACGGTGTCGCGGTCGCCCCACACGACCATGACCGGTTTGCCCGCCTTCGCCACCGCCGCCAGCAGGGCCCGCCGCCAGCCCGGGAAGCTGCCCGCCACCGGCGCCCCGAGGGTCAGCAGGGTGCCCACGAACGTGGCGCGGAAGTCCGGCTGCCTGCCGACCTTCGCCGCGTGCCGCACCAGCTCGGCCGTCGCGAACGCCGGGTCGGCGAACAGGGCCTGGTTGAGCGCCAGACCGGCGTCGCGGGCCAGCGGGCGGAAGCGTGCGCCGAGCACCGGGAGCGCCGAGAGGACCCCGTAGAGCATGGGGCGCAGGGGCAGGTTGGCCTCGCGGCCGAAGCCGGCGCTGTTGACCAGCACCAGCGACGCCACCCGGTCGGGGTGCGTGGTGGCCACGGTCATCGAGACCGCGCCGCCGAGCGAGTTGCCCATGAGGTGCACGGGTCGGCGCTCGCCCAGGCCGTCCAGGACGCCGATGACGGCCCGTGCGAACGTCGGCAGGCCGGGCCGGGCGCGCAGCTTCGGGGTCAGGCCGAAACCCGGCAGGTCCATGCCGATCACGCGGAAGTCGGCGGCCAGCCGGTCCTGCGCGTCCCGCCAGTCCTCCAGGCTGCGGCCGATGCCGTGCACCAGCAGGAGGGGTGTGCCGTCCTCCGGCCCGCAGACGCGCACCCGGACCGCGACGCCGTCCACGGGGACGATCGTGGTGTCGGTGGCGGTCACCGGACGGCCGCCGGCCTGGTCGCACGGGTGCCGGCGAGCTGGTCGCCGATCTCGCCGCGCAGCGTCTGCACGGCGTCGATGACGTAGTTCTGCCGCACCCGCCACGGGCTGCGGTCGCCCTGCCCCGGGAAGTCCCCGATGGACCGCTGGACGTACCCGGAGGCGAGGTCCAGCAGCGGTTGCCGGGCCATCACGCGGTCCGGTCGCGGCACCACCGAGCTGAACCCGTTGCGGTCCAGGTGGTCCAGCACCCGGCACACCAGCCGCGACGACAGGTCGGCGCGCAGCGTCCACGACGCGTTGGTGTACCCGATGCACACCGCGAAGTTCGGCAGCCCGGTGATCATCGCGCCGCGCCACACGAACTGCTTCGACAGGTCCACCGGCGTGCCGTCGACGCTGGGCGCGATCCCGCCGAACGCCTGCAACCGCAACCCGGTCGCGGTGACGATGATGTCGGCGGGCAGCACCTCCCCGGACTTCAGCCGGATGCCCTCGGGCACGAACTCGTCGATGTGGTCGGTCACCACGGACGCCTTGCCCCGGTTGACCGCCTTGAACAGGTCGCCGTCGGGGATCGCGCACAGCCGCTGGTCCCACGGGTCGTACGTGGGCGTGAAGTGCTCCCGGACGGCCGCCGGGTCCTTGAGCGACTTGGTGGAGAGCTTGGTCAGCAGGTTCCGGGCGGCGCCCGGGAAGCGGCGGCAGAACTGGTAGAAGCCGGTGCCGAACGCGATGTTCTTGGCCCGCGCGAGCCGGTGGGCGAGGTCCGCGGGCAGGGCGGAGCGCAGGGCGTCGGCGATCTTGTCGCGGCCCGGGACGGGGCTGATCCACGTGGGCGAGCGCTGGAGCATCGTCACGTGCGCGGCGGTGTCGGCCATGGCGGGCACGAGCGTCACGGCGGTCGCGCCGCTGCCGATGATGACGACCCGCTTGCCCGCGTGGTCGAGGTCCTCGGGCCAGAACTGCGGGTGGACGACCCGGCCCGCGAAGGACTCCCGGCCGGGGAACTCCGGGTCGTGGCCGCGGTCGTAGTCGTAGTAGCCGGCGCACGCGTAGAGGAAGCCGCAGGTCAGCGTGCCGCCGTCGGACAGGGTGAGGGTCCACCGCTGCTCGGCGGTGGACCAGTCGGCGGCGACCACCCTGGTCCGGAACCGGATGTGCCGCTCGATGTCGTGCTCGGCGGCGGTGCGGCGGATGTAGTCGCGGATCGACGGCCCGTCGGCGATGGCCTTGGCGTCCCGCCACGGCGCGAACGGGTAGCCGAGGGTGAACATGTCCGAGTCGGAGCGGATGCCGGGGTAGCGGAACAGGTCCCACGTGCCGCCGATCGCGTCCCGCGCCTCCAGGATCGCGTAGGTGCGGCCGGGGTGCTCGGTGCTCAACCGGTACGCCGCGCCGATGCCGGACAGGCCCGCGCCCACGATCACGACGTCGAGGTGGGTGGGTTCCGTGGTCGCCATGCGTCACAGTGTGCTGAACCCGTCGGTTCCGCTTCTTGACTTCGCACGACAACTATTTGACCCTGGACGACATGTCGGTGGTCCGGTCGGCCGGGTTGCGCGGGTTCCGCGCCACGGTGGCCGAGCTGGGCGGGCACGCCGACGACTACGCCGCCGCCGCGGGCCTGCCGATCGCCGCGCTGGACGTGGACGACCTGCTGGTGTCCGACCGGGCGGTGGTGGCCGTGCTGGAGATCGCGGCCGAGGCGTTGCGGTGCCCGGACCTGGGGTTGCGCGTGGCGTCCCGGCAGGACTTCGGCATGTTGGGGCCGCTCGCGTTGGCCATCCGCAACTCGCCGACCGTGGCCGACGCGTTGGAGTGCACGTCGCGGTACCTGTTCGTGCACGCGCGTTCGCTGAGCCTGACGATGGAGGACGACCCCTACGGGGCGCGGGGAGTGGCGGCGCTGCGGTACGGGCAGCCGCCGTGGTTGCCGGTGTCGGTGCAGGCGACGGACCTGGGGTTGGGGTTCCTGCACCGGGCGATCCGGTTCCTGGTGGGCGGGTCCTACGGGCTGCGGTCGGTGGAGCTGCCTTACACGCCGGCGTCGCTCGGGGTGTACGAGGAGTTCTTCGGGACGACCGTCCACACGGGACGGCCCGCGCCGATGTTGCGGGTGCCGCGCAGCCTGGCCGCGCAGCCGTTGGCGGGCGGGGACGAGCGGGTGTGGCGGCTGGCGTTGGCGTTCCTGGCCGAGCAGACCGCGGGGGAGGGCGCGTCGCTGGCGTTGCGGGTGCGCGGGGTGGTCGTGCAGTCCCTGGGGACGGTGCCGCCGGAGGTCGGGGCGGTGGCGCGGCTGGTGAACGTGCACCCGCGGACGTTGCAGCGGCGGTTGGCGGCGGAGGGGACGACGTTCGCCGAGATCCTGGACGACGTCCGGCGGCAGGCCGCGTTGCGGTACCTGACGACGACGGACATGCCGATGAGCCAGGTGGCGGGCATGTTGGGGTTGTCGGAGCAGTCGGCCCTGAGCCGGTGTTGTCGCCGGTGGTGGGGCTCGACGCCCAGTGCCGTCCGCCGCGACGGCGTCCCGTTGTCGTCTTGAGTCAAATCTCTGTCGCGCGGGGTCAAGTTTCGCTCTTGGTGACCCGGCACGCTGGTCGCATGGACAACTACCGGTTCAGCGGCGGCACGGCGGTGGTCACCGGGGCGGCGAGCGGTATCGGCGAGCACCTGGCGCACGGGCTGGCGGCGCGGGGCAGCGACCTGGTGCTGGTGGACCGCGACGCCGACCGGCTGAAGTCGGTGGTGGAGGCGATCGGTCGGCGGTGGCCGGGCGTGGCGGTGGACAGCGTGGTCGCCGATCTGTCCGATGTGTCCGGTCTGGCGGAGGTGGTGTCGGGCATCCTGGCCGGCCACCCGCGGATCACGCTGCTGGTCAACAACGCCGGGGTGGCGTTGGGCGGTGAGTTCGACCAGGTCAGCGCCGAGGAGTTCGACTGGGTGATGGACGTGAACTTCCGCGCGCCGGTCGCGTTGACCCGGCTGTTCCTGCCGCGGCTGCTGGCGTCGCCGGGCAGTCACGTGGTGAACGTGTCGAGCCTGTTCGGGCTCATCGCGCCGCCGGGGCAGGCGGCGTACTCGTCGAGCAAGTTCGCGCTGCGCGGGTTCTCCGAGGCGCTGCGGCACGAACTCGCGCCGCGCGGGGTCGGCGTGACCACCGTGCACCCCGGTGGCATCCGGACGCGCATCGCGGAGTCGGCGCGGGTCGGGTCCGGCGTGCCCGCGGACCAGGCGGCGCAGGGGAAGGACGGGTTCGCCAAGCTGTTGAGCTACCCGGCGGACAAGGCGGCGGAGCGGATCCTCGCCGGTGTCGAGAAGCGCAAGGGGCGGGTGCTGATCGCGTTCTCCGCGGTGGCGCCGGACGTCCTGGCCCGCCTGTTCCCGACCCGCTACATGGCGGTGCTCAACTTCCTGCGCCCGGCCGCGGCCCGCAACGCTTCCTCCGGTTGAGGTTCCTTCAGTCGGGGTTCGTCCGGTTGGAGTTCGTCCGGCTGGGCCTCGCGTGCCCACCGGGCCAGACGGGGTTCGACGGCCGCGTAGACGTCGGGGTCCAGGCCCATCCCGGTATGGGTGCTGCGGACTTCGACGCACTCGGCGGACGGGTCGCGGCACAGGTCCGGCGGCGCGACGATGTCTCGCGCGGAGAACAGCGCCAGGGCGTGGACTCCGCGCGGTAGCGGGGCGGCGAGCGCGGCGAAGTTCGTGTCGTAGCAGTCGCCGGCGAAGCACTGTTCGTTGAGCAGCCCCGGGATGCCCCAGGCGGACGCCCGCGCGAGGAACCGCGCGACCTTGACGACGGTGGGGTGCGCGCCCAACGGATCGAGCACCGGACTGCCCAGCATCACCAGCCCTCGCACCAGGTCCGGCCGTCGAGCAGCCACCAGCCGGGCCAGCCACCCGCCCCGGCTCTGCCCGAACAGGACGACCCGGCCACCGGTCGCCTCGACGTGCTCGGCGACCCGTTTCTCCAACCGCTCCACCAGTTCGGTGGTGCACCCGACGTTCAACCCGATCCGAGCCCCGACCGGCCGGTACCCCCGAGCCCGCAACCACCGTGAGGCGACGGCGAGGCTCCGGTCCCCGAACCCGAACCCGGGCACCAAGACCACGCCGACCCCACGCCCCTGCCGCGGATCGACCCGCCGCCAAGCGGGGTGCCGCAACAGCCGCGGCAGTTCCAACATCGCCACCAAGACGACCTGCTCACCCGCGAAAGCGCGAAAAGCCCGAGTCGCGCGCCCCGCATGACCGCTGAACGTCCACACGTCGCACCCCTCCCACCGGCGGCAAGTGTGGTCGGGGTACCCACGCGACCGGCCATGTCACGCGCAAGGGGGAAACAATTCGCCAAGCGGCCCACCGACCCCGTCAACCGGCACCACGGCGGTCGTGACACGCGCAATGAGAGCGCGACCACGACCAGGCCATCCCTCCGCCCGCCCGCCCCGCCGCGACCCACCTTGCCCATTTCACCTGCGAGGCGAGCGGCGGGCGGGGCGGTGCGTGCGGCGGGCGGCCGAGGTGTGCGGCGGCGGGCGCGGCGTGTGGCGGCCTGTGGGCATGCGAGTGCGGCGGCTTCCCGGCTGCGGCGGTGCGCGGCAGCGGGCGGTGGGCCGCGGCGGCGGGTGGCTGCTGTGGCTGGCGGCTGTGGCGGCTGCGGGCGGGTGGCTGTGGCGGGTGGCTGTGGTGGCGGGTGAGAGGTGAGGTGGGGAGGGGCGAGGCTGGTGGGCCGGGGAGGGACTGGGGGCCGTTGACCGCGCTCCTTGTTTACGGGACGCGCGAAGGCGGGTTTGGTCGCGGATCCTGTATGTCACTCGATTGGGGGTTTCTTCCAGCCCGCCCAACCCGCCCCCATCAACACAGCTCAGCGCTGTGCACACCGCTCCTCACCCGGACAGCTCCGAACAAGCTTCACCTTGGGCGCGGCCGTGATGGCTGCGGGTGGGTTCACCGCCCCGCCGGGCCACTGCAGGGAGATGGCCATCGACGACACGTTGTTGCCGTAGTCCTTCTCCACCAGGCTCCGGTCCGCGTTCACCACGTTCACCACGTCGTACACCCCCGACGGCACGTGCGTCACGTCCAGCCACTGGAAGTCCACCTCGTAGTCGTAATCGTCCCCCGACCCGACCGAGATGCCCTGCTTCACGTCCACCGCCAGCGGGTCGCGCCGCTTGCACATGTTCTCCCGCAGGAACACCGCCAGCTCACCCTCCGGACTGGACAGGTCCTGCGGCCTCGCCGGCAGTTCGCGCGCGTCGCGGGTCGCGTAGCGGTCGCCCAGGCAGAAGCCGTTCTTGCGGTCGTTCGTCAACGTCACGCCGTCCGGCGTGCGCAGCATGAAGTGCTCGAAGTCCAGCAGGTGCCAGTGCTCGTGCGTCGCCGCCGGCTCGTAGTACACCGTCGCGGGCAGGTCGTGCTGCGCCTCCTCGAACGACCCCGGGATCGAACGGTCCACACCGGACTGGAACGCCTGCCGCGCGCGCATCGTCGGCTCCTCCGGCGACGACCGCCGCGCGTAGATCACCAACGGACCGTCGCCCACGTTGTCCGCCGACGTCGTGAACCGCAGCCGCACCGCACCGGCCGGACCGCTCGCGAGACAGGCGCCGTTGGCCGACAACGGGTCCTCCACCAGGCACACGTCCCAGTCCCGGCACTGGCCCGGGTCGCGCGCCGTGCCGCCGGGGCACCCCACGGGCGCCTGTCTCAGGTCCGGCAGCAGGGGACCGGATTCGGCCGGTGCGCCGAGCGCGGCCACGGTCATCGCGGCCGTCGCGGCGGCCTGGAATTTCCTGATCACCGGAACAACTTAGTGCCACCAACCAAAAACGACACCCACGTTCACTCGATCGACTGAGGTGCAAGGGAAAGCTCCGCGGCAAGACTTACCTTCCCCCGCATTCCGGCCACCCTACGAAGGAGAACCCCACGGTGGACACCGTCACGCTGGTGTGCGGCACCCGCCCCGAGCTGATCAAGCTCGCGCCGCTGATCCGCCTGTTCGGCCCGCGCGCCACGCTCGTCTACACCGGACAGCACTACGACCGCGCCATGTACGACCTCATCCGCCGGGACGTCGCCGAACCCGGCAGCTTCCACGAATTCGCCCTCGGCGGCGCCCGGCGCGGCGCTCAGCTCGGCCTGGCCACCAAAGCGGTGGACGACGTGCTCAAGGCCCACCCCACCACGTCCGTCGTCGTGCAGGGCGACACGACCTCCGCGCTCGCGGGCGCGTTGGCCGCCAACGCCAACAACACCCCGCTGGTGCACGTCGAGGCGGGCCTGCGCAGCTTCGACCGGGCCATGCCCGAGGAGCACAACCGGGTGCTCATCGACCACCTCGCCGACCTGTGCTGCGCCCCCACCCCGCTCAACGAGCAGAACCTGCGCGCCGAACGCATCCCCGCCGACCGGATCGCCGTCACCGGCAACACCGTCGTCGAGGCCCTGGAGACCGCCCTGCCCGGCCCCGACGCCGAACGCGCGGTCCTGCACGCCCACGGTCTGCGCCAGGACACCTACGCCCTGGCCACCATCCACCGCCCGGAGAACGTGGACGACCCGGGCAACCTCGAAACGATCCTGCGCCACCTGGCCGACCTGCCGATCCCGGTCGTCCTCCCGCTGCACCCCCGCACGGCCAAGCGCGCCGAGGAGCACGGCCTCACCGCGCTGCTCCGCGCGCTCGTCGTCATCGAACCGCAGGCCTACCCGGACTTCCTGGCCCTGGCCCGCGCCGCCGCCGTCCTGGTGTCGGACTCCGGCGGCATCCAGGAAGAGGTCAGCGTCCTCAAGCGACCCGTCGTGGTGGTGCGGCGCAGCACCGAACGCCCCGAGATCGAGGGGACGTTCGGCACGCTCGTCCCGCCGGGACCCCGCATCGGCCGCGAGGTGCGCCGCTGGCTGGACGACGTGCCCGGCCACCGCGCCCGGTTGGCCGGGATCCCGTCGCCCTACGGCACCGGCTCACCCTCGGTGCGGATCGCCGCCGCCCTGGAGGACCTGGTCGGCCGGCCCCTCGGCCTGCCCGCCCTGGTGTGACCCCGGGCCGCGAACCGCGTCGTCCAGCAGCGCGACGACGCGGTTCGCCAGGCCCACGCTGGAGTTCCAGCTCGTCACCGACGGGTAGACGTGCGCCGTGGTGGCCAGCAGCAGCGGGGTGCCGGCGACCTCCAGCGGCGGCCGGCGCTCCAGGTACCCCAACGGGTACACCGGTTCCACGAACGGCGCCTTGAACAGCCGCACCTCCTCGACGTCCGCCGAGGTCAGGTCCGGGTACAGCCCGACGAGCTGCTTGGTCCACCGCGCCGCGACCCGCGCGTCGTCCTCCCGGTACAGCGCGGACTCCCGGTCGGTGTACTTCATGACGTACACCAGGTGCCGCCCGTCCAACGGCCCGGCCAGCGCGGACATCTCGATCACGCCGTCGAAGTCCGTCCCCGACCGCACGACCGGCGCCCAGTAGTGCCCGGACAGCGGCCGCCGCAGGAAGAACAGCGCGTTCACCACGCCCTGGTACGCCAGCCGCACGTCCGGCAGCAGCGGGGCCAGCGCGGGGTCGGCGACCGACCGCAGCACCGGCAGCGGCAACGTCGAGACCACCCGGTCGGCCTCGACCACCTCGTCCGAGACGAGCACCGACCCGTCCCCGCGCACGCGGGTGACCGGCGACGACGTCCGCACCACGCCGCCGGCGTCCTCGATGGACCGGCGCAGCGCGTCGATGACCGTCCGGTACCCGCCGGCGGGGTAGCCGCGCACCGACACGTTGGACTCCCGGCCCAGCCGCTGCCACAGGTACAGCGCCGGCACGTCCCCGAAGGCCGCCCCGAACTTCGACCCGAACATCGGCGCGAGCAGCGAGTCCCACACCCGGTCGCCGTACAGGCCGCGCAACCAGTCCTCGGTGCGCAGCCGGTCCAGGTCCCGCCCGCGGCCCAACCGCCGCAGCAGCAACGACACCGCGCCGAACCGGACCCGGTCGCGCAGCCGCAGCGGCGTGAACCGCAGCAGGTCCAGCGCGGAGTTGAACGGGTGGTGCCGCCCGCCCACGACCATGCCCATGCTGGTGCGCCGCCACGCCACCGACTCGCGCAGCCCCACCTCGCCCAGCAGCCCCAGCAGGTCGTCGTCGGTGGGCATCACGCAGTGGTAGAACCGCTCGACCCAGCCGTCCCGCCACGGGGTGAACGTCCCGAGCCCGCCGAGCTGGTCGCCGCCCTCCAGCAGGGTGACCTCCGCCCCCGACCGGGCGAGCCGGTGCGCGGCGGCCAGCCCGCAGATACCGCCACCCAGGACGGTGACCCGGGTGCCCATCAGAGCGGCCGGTACGGGGCCGGCGCCAGGCGGTCGCGCATGAGCAGCTTGAGGTACTGCGCGATGGTCCGCCGCAGCTTCAGCTTGCTCGGCCCCTGCTTGCGGTCGTAGCGCAGGGTCAGCGGCACCTCGGCGATCACCGGCCGGCAGTGCCGCAGCTTGAGCAGCAGCTCGACCATGCAGGCGAACCCGCGCTCCTCGACCAGCCGCTCGCCCCAGTGCTCGGCCGCGCGGGCCAGCAGCGACACCCGGTAGGCGCGGAACCCGCTGGTGAAGTCGCGCACCCCGGCCACGTCCAGCACGCGCCGGAACAGCACCGCCGCGCCGCGCGAGAGCAGCCGGCGGAACGCGGGCGCGGTGGCGTCGTCGCCGCCGTCGACGAACCGGGAGCAGATCACCACGTCCGCGCCGGCCTCGATCTCCCGGCGCAGCGCGGTGATCAGGGCCGGGTCGTGGGTGTCGTCGGCGTCCATCACGACCACCAGGTCGTCGGGGGCGGCGACCTCCAGCACGGCGCGCAGGCCGGACTGCACCGCCTGCCCCAGGCCCAGGTTGACCGGGTGCCGGACGACCTTGACGTCCAGGCCCGCCACGTCGTGGACGCAGTCGGCGGTGCCGTCGGAGGAGCCGTCGTCCACCACCCAGGCGGTGACCTCCTCGGTGCGCGCCACGTCGGCGAGCCGGCGCAGCAGCGGCGGCAGCGACTCCGCCTCGTTGTAGGCGGGCAACACGACGTGCGCACGTCCCCGTGTGCGAATCGTGGCGGGCGCGCCGGGCGCCTCCCGTTCGTCGACTGCCACTCTGCCGACCCCATTTCCGTTGTTCCGGATGACCGGGCCAGAATTATTCGCCTGGGAACTCGAACCGGGTTCCACCCACCCCCGTCTTCCCGGTGGCTCGATCGGTGACGGGAACCCGTACGACACGACTGCTTTTGTCGCTGAACAGGAGGATGTGATCTCACCAAAGAGTGAACGGGAGGTCTGCAATTCGTTCTTCCCAGCGGTAAGTAGTCGGAATTCTCTTTCGAGTGAACTCGGTCGGATTACGAAAGGACGTCGTCGGAATGTGCTGTGGCGTGGTGTTGGCGCTGTGGGGGCGGGCACTCGTCACCCGGGAGGGTGGCCAGTGGTGAACCAGGTGGGCACGACGGCCCCCGCGCCGCCGCGATCGGGCCGGGTCGGGCCGGAGGCGCCGCGCGACCTGCTCGGCCGGGTGAACGCGGTCGCGGTGCTGCTGGTCGTGGTGGACGTGGCGGCCCTGGCGGTGGTCGCGCGGGGCCTGCCCTGGGCGTGGGCCGCGGTCGCGGCGGGCGCGCTGCTCGGCGTGCGGGCGTCCTGCCGGCTCTACCGGCGGCGGCTGTGGCTGTCCTGGCTGCACGACGTGCCGCGCTCGGCCGTCGCGACCGCCACGGCGTTCGCGCTGGTCACCGGCGTGACCCTGGTCGCCGGGACACAGCCGGGCACGACCGCCGAGGTCCAGTGGGCGATCGTGAACTTCACCTTGTGGAGTGAACCTGCTCGCCTGTTCGTGTTCGCCTTCGGCCGCTGGGCCCGCCGGCGGTTCCACCGCTGCGACCGCACGATCGTGGTCGGCGCGGGCAAGGTCGGCGCGACGCTGACCGCCGCCATGCTCCAGCACCCCGAGTACGGCCTGCGCCCGGTCGGGTTCGTCGACCCGTCGCCCGCGCTGGACCCCGACGAGCTGCCGCTGCCGCTGCTGGCGGACAACCTCGCCGACGCCATCACCCGCCACCGCGCGGGCTCGGTCGTGCTCGCCTTCTCCCGCGCGACCGACTCGCCGCTGGTCAACGCCGCCATCACCGCCCACCGGCTGGGCTGCTCGATCTTCGTGGTCCCCCGGATGTACGAGCTGCACCAGGACGGGCCCGACGTCGAGCGGCTGCGCAGCTTCCCGCTGGTCCGGCTGAGCACCGCGCCGACCACCCGGCCCAGCTGGTGGGTCAAGCGCGGCGTGGACGTGCTGCTCGCGGGCCTGTCGCTGGTGGCGCTCGCCCCGGTCATCGCCGTCTGCGCGCTGGCCGTGCTGGTGGAGAGCGGTCGGCCGGTGATCTTCCGCCAGGTCCGGGTCGGCATGGACGACCGCACCTTCGTCCTCTACAAGCTGCGCAGCGTCCGGATGACCGGCGAGGACGATTCCCAGATCCGCTGGTCGGTGGTCGGCGACCGCCGCGTGGGCCCGGTCGGGCGATTCCTGCGGCGGACGTCGCTGGACGAGCTGCCGCAGTTGTGGAACATCCTGCGCGGCGACATGTCGATTGTCGGACCCCGTCCCGAACGACCGGGTTTCGTGCGCGAATTCTCGGCCGTCCACGACCTATACTGGGCGCGGCACCGGGTGCCGACCGGATTGACCGGACTCGCGCAGGTGCACGGGTTGAGAGGGGACACCTCCATTGTCGACCGGTCGCGCTACGACAACTACTACATCGCGAATTGGTCGTTGTGGCTGGACGTTCGAATCCTGTTGCTGACGGTGGGTGAGCTGTTGTGCCGAAGGAACCGCTGATCTCCGGTCGTCGGTGGCGCGTGGCCGTGCGGGCGGGGCTCGCCGCGGTCGTGCTCGCGGGCTCGGTGTGGCTGCCCGGTTACGCCGGGCAGTGGCTCGCCGAGCCCGAGGGGGAGTCCGCGCCGCTGCCCGCCGACCCGCAGCCGCTGGCGCCGCCGCCGAAGCCGCTCGCGCCGTGCGCCTGGTGGTACGGCATCGGCGAGCCGCCCACCTACGCGGACCTCAAGTTCGCGTCGCAGCACTACGACCTCGTGGTGCTCAACGCGACCGAGACCGCGGCCATGCGGCGGCTGCGCAAGCTCAACCCCAAGATCAAGGTCCTGGTCTACAAGGACTTCTCCAGCACCCGCAACTACCCGGGCGCGGTGGACGGCGGCAAGGACGCCGCCTACCTGCCCAGCGGCGTGGGCTACATCGCCGCGCAGAAGAACCACCCGGAGTGGTTCGCCGTGGACACCGCCGACCGCCACATCGAGTGGAAGGGCTACCCGCTGCACTGGCAGATGACGGTGTGGGCGGAGTCCTACCAGAAGGCGTGGGCGGAGGCGGTCACCGCCGAGGTGGTGCGCGAGGGCTGGGACGGCGTGCTGGCCGACAACGACTTCAGCTCGCTGCGGTACTACTCGTCGGCGGTGCTCAAGGGCACCGCCGACGCCGCCGACACCGACCGGCAGATCCGCGAGGGCCTCGACCGGTTCCTGCAGATCGCGGGCGACTCGCTGGCCCAGGCCGGGAAGATGCTGATCCCGAACGTCTCCGAGTCGCACCTGACGCCGGGGCGGTGGTCGGCGCACTCCCGCTACAGCGGGGCGATGGAGGAGAACTTCGGGCTGCGCGAGAACACCGGCGGCGGCGAGCTGCTGACCTTCCGCGGCAACGAGTTCAAGGAGCTGCGGGCGCAGGCGGCGCTGGGCGAGTCGTGGCTGCTGCTGGTGACGCGCACGCACAGCCTGCGCGAGGAGCGGGTCGGCTACGCGACGGCGGCGCTGCTGGCCGGGCCGTACACCTGCTGGCACGGGGCGTCCACCCAGACCTACCGGGACCCGGACTGGTCGGCCTACCAGGACTCGGGGCTGGGGGAGGCGGTCGAGGCGGCGAGCCAGCTGGCCAACGGGGTGTGGACGCGGACGTTCACCAACGGGTGGGTGGCGGTCAACCCGACCGCCAGGACCGTGAAGGTCACCCCGCCGCCGGGGATGACGACGATCGAGGGGACGCCGGTGTCCGGCGCGGTGGAGCTGCCCGGCGCGGACGCGGCGGTCCTGGTGAAGGCCCCCGCCCCCGCCACCACCCCGGCGCAGACCACCACCACGCCGGCCCAGCCGACCACGTCCACCACGACCTCCACCACCACGCCGAGCCCGACCACGACCACGACCACGACCGCCCCGACGACGACCACGACGACCGGGACCACCACGACGACGTCCACCGCGACCCCGCCACCACCGCCACCCGCGCCGACCGGGTGACGTCGAGGTCCGGCGGGGCGGGTGGTCCGCGGGCGGGCCGGGTCGTGACACTGGGCGGAGTGGCGAGGCGGCGAACGACCAGCGGGGTGGCGGGGAAGTCCGGCCCGAGGAGTCCGCCCGCCACCAGGACGACCTCGAAGCGCCTGCGCGCGCCGGAGGACGCCCGGCTGTCGGGTCAGGACAGCAGTTCCCGGTAGAGCGCGAGGTGGCGGGCGGCGCACACGTCCGGCGCGAACCGGGCCCGGGCGCGGTCGGCCAGGACCGCGCCGCGCGCGCCGGGGTCGGGGTCGGCGAACAGCGCCCGCAGCCTGGCCGCCAGCCCGTCCACGTCGCCCGGCTCGGCGAGGCCGCCGTGGTCGGACAGCATGTCGGCCACGCCGCCGGTGTCCGTGGCCACCACGGGTTTCCCGGCCGCCATCGCCTCGGCGACCACCAGCGGTTGCTGTTCCATCCGCGACGGCAGCACCAGGGCGTCGTGGCAGGCCAGCTGCGCCGGCACGTCCGACCGGAAGCCCAGGAACCGCACCCGGCCGGGCAGGTCGCGCCGCGCCCGCCGCTCGGCCTCCACGCGCACCGGCCCGTCCCCGACGACGGTCAGCGACGCGTCCGCGGGCATGGTCCCGGGCCGCGCCAACGCCTCCAGGAGGGTGAGCAGGCCTTTGCGCTCCACCAGGAGCCCGACGAACACCAGCCGCCGCACCGGTCCGGTCGGCGGGCACGACGGCGGCAGGTCCACGCAGTTGTCGATGTGCGTGACCCGCCGCGCCGGCACCCGCAGCCGCCGCACCAGGAACTCGCCCATCGCGGGCGCGGGCACGATCGTCCGGTGCACGAACCGCGCCACCCCGGCGTCCGCCGCGAGCACCGTCCGGGTGTACTTCGACGGCCCGGACGCCCCGGCCCGGCCCCGGAACCACGGTTCGGCCACGTCGTCGGGCACCCCGTGGTAGGTCTGGACGACCTTGTGCCGCAACCGGAGCCCGGCGCTGACCAGCCCGGCCCGCCGGTCCTGGGCGTGCACGACGTCCGGCTCCCACGCCCGCAGCGCGTCCCGCGCCTGCCGACCGGCCTTCAGGTCGCCCTTGGTGGCCACCGACACCTCGGTGTGGTGGCCCTTGATCAGCTCCGCGCCGCGCGCCGGCGCCGGCCCGAACACCCGCACGTCGTGGCCGAACTCCAGCAGCGTCGCCGCCAGCCGCACGGTCACGTCCACCGGACCACCCCGGTCCTGCGTCACCAGGTAGGCGACCTTCACCGCGCCCCTCCCACGAGCTTGTCCACCAGGGTCGCGACCTGGTCGCACACCCTGGTCGAGTCGAACAGGACTTCGGCGCGCCGCCGCCCGGCGAGCCCCTCGCCCGCCGCCAGCACGGGATCGGCGAGCCGGGTGGCGAGCGCCGCCGCCAGCGCGGGCACGTCCCCGGCGGGCACGACGGCCCCGGCGTCGCCGACGCTCTGCCGCACCCCGCCGACGTCGAACGCCACCACGGACCGGCCGCTGGCCATGGCCTCCAACGGCACCAACGCCATGCCCTCCGCCCGCGACGGCAGCACCACCACGTCGGCGGCGGTGTAGAAGTCGGCGACCGCGGTGTCGTGGCCCCACCAGCGCACCGACCGGTGGTCGCCCTCCGCCCGCCACCGCTCGCGCATCGGCCCGTCACCGACCAGCACCAGGTGCGCGTCGGGCACCCGTTCCAGCACCGAAGGCCACGCCCGCAGCAGCTGGTCCTGGCCCTTCAGCGGAGCCATCCGCCCCACGCACACCGCCGTCGGCACGTCCGGCAGCCCCAGCCGCTTGCGCGCGGCGACCCGGCTGCGCGGCTTGAGCAGCCGGGTGTCCACCCCGTTGCACACCACCTCGGCCGGCGTCGTCACGCCCACCGCGCGGCCGGCGGCCAGTTCGTCGTCGCTGACGCACACGAGCTGGTCGGTCCACCGCGCGGCGAACCGCTCCCACGCGGCCGTCGCCTGCTTGAGTGCCCCGCCGGCGCTTTGGAAGGACCACATGTGCGGCTGGAAGATCGTCGGCCGCCGCCCGCGCACGGCCAGCCGTCCCGCCAGGCCCGCTTTGGAGCTGTGCAGGTGGACCAGGTCGGGGTCCAGCCGGTCGAGGATGCCCCTCAGGCTCCGGGTTTCCGCGACCGTGGCGGGCCCGGGGCTCCGGGTGGCCGCCCACGGGTGCACCGGCACGCCGGCGTCGCGCACGCGGTCCGCGAGCCACCCCGGCGGGCACACCACGTCCACCCGCCAGCCCCGCTCCCGCTGTGCCGCGGCCAGTTCCCGCACCACCGCCGCCACCCCGGCCTCGACCGGCTGGGACACGTGCACGACCCTCATCGACGCACCTCACGCAGTTCACGCACGGTGCGGCGGTCCACCAGCAGGACCACCGCCGTGTAGCCGAGCACCAGGACCAGACCCCCGGCGACCACCCCGGTCGGCGACGGCCCGAACAGCGCGCCCACCGGCCCTCCGATCGCGAGACAACACGCGGCGCCCAGCGCCGTCGTCAGCACCGCCCGACCCAGCCGCGGCGGCGCGAGACCGTTGCGCCGCAACACCGACCACGTGACCGGGACGAGCACGCACACCACCGCCGCCTGCGTCACCGCGACGGCCACCACGCCGTGCCGGGTCACCACGGCGAGCGCCACCACCAGGGAAACCAGGTGGGTCAGCTCCAGCGCGAGGTAGCGGCGGGCGTGCCCGGCGGCCCGCAGCACCTGGTACCACAGGTGCAGAAGGCCGAGCCCGAGCCCGTAGACGGACAACGCCACCAGCGGGACGGCCGCCGGCGACCAGCGCGCGCCGAACACGTCCACCCGCTCGGCCATGGTCGCCGTGACGGCGTACAACCCGCCGGTGACCACCAACACCGCCTGGGTGAACCGTCCCACCGCGACCGGCACCTCATGCGCTTCCCCGGCGCGGATCAGCCGCGTGCACAACGGGAACACCACGCCGCCCAGCACGACGGCGACCACGATGTAGGGCACCCACGCGATCCGGTAGGCCAACGAGTACACGCCCACCGCCTCCGGGCCGAGGACGTGCCCGATCGCCAGGTAGTCGACGTTGACCAGCAACACCGCGACCAGCGCCCCCGGCCCCACCACGGCGATCCACCGCGACGCCTCGCCGGCGGCCCGCACGTCCCAACCCGGCCGGACCCGCACCCCGACCGCCATGCCCAGCACCGGCAACGCCACCGCCGTGACCAGCAGCCCCACCACCAACGAGACCGGCCCGGCCCCACGAGCCGCGAGGACTGTCGTCACGGCCGCACCGAGCAACGCACTGCCCGCGTCGGGCACCAGCCGACGCCGGAAGTCCAGGTCCCGGTGCATCAACCCGAGTTGCACGCCCCCGGCGGCGGTGAACGGAAGGCTCAGCGCGGCCAGTGTGATCAGCGGTGCGGCCTGCGGCGCGTCCAGCGCACGCGCGAGGACGTCCGCACTGGCGACAATCGCCACCGCGAGCACGACGCCCGTGCCGACGCTGAGGACGAGCAGGGTGCCCGCGACCCGGTGCGGGTCGAGGGTGGTGCGGCTGATCACGTCGTAGACGCCCATGGATTGGACGACGTGGCCGATGTTGACCAGCGAGACGGTGAGCGCGACCAGTCCCAGCCCTTCTTCGGTGAGGAACGCGGCCAGCGCCAGCGTGACCGCGACCTGGCCGGCTTTGCCGATCAGGTTCACCAGGAAGAGCCACAACGAACCGCGCACAGCGCCCGTCATGCGCGAAGTCGGCTACGCGCGAAGACCACCAACGCCACCCAGGCGAGCACGACCGCCACCCCGTCCACGGTCACGCTGGCCCTCACGCCACCGAACTCGCGGATCACGGTGTCCACGAAGTACAGATGCGCGAAGGGGACCACCAACGCGACGACGGCGACCCCGAGCCACCGCATCTCACGACGCCGTCGCCACCACACCACCGCGGCGGCCGCCATCGCCGGCACCGCGATCAACACGTCCCCGGGCTGGTGAACCACAGCGACGACAACAGCCACACAGGTCAACAGGTCGGCCGCCCCGGTGTCGTCCTGGATGCGGTCAAGCCGCCGAACCAGGACCGCGCTGACCGCCAACACCGCGACCAACGCCACCACTTCGGCGGCAGGCGGCAACCACCCGGTGACCCGGAAGACGACCGCCGCGACGTCCACCCGCTGAGCCGTCATCGAGTCAACGGCCCCATAGGCGGTCTGGGACGCATGTTCGAGGTTCCGCGAGATCACATCGAGGAAGCCGCCGATGCCGTCCCGAGCCACCAACGGCACCAATGCCACCAGACTGGCCCCGGCAGCGATCCCGGTGCCCCCCAACGCGACCCGCCAGGACCCCCGAGCACACAGCAGAACCGCCAACGGCAACCCGAACTGCGGCTTGAGCCAGGCCAACGCCAAGGCGAGCGCGGCCCACCGGGGATGCCCGGTCCGAGCCAACAACGCCCCGGCCGCCCCGACCGCCAACAACGGATTGACCTGACCCACGTACAACTGGGCCTTGCCGACCTGACTGGTGACCAACAGCGCGGCCACCACGACCGTGCCGAGCACCCAGGGAACCCGAACCCGCCCTGCGGCCATCACCGCGAGGACGACCAGCAACACCAGCGAGGCGAGCGCGAACGACACAGCGCCGACCCGATAGCCGGGCAGCGCGAAGGGCATGTGCAGCAACAGGTGGTAGGGCTGGTAGAGGTTGAAGTTCTGCCGAACAGGCCAGTGCGCGAACATCACGGCGGGGTCGTAGGGGTTGCCGCCGGCGAGGAACTCGCGGATGGGGAAGTACAGAGCGTCCCGAAAGTCCTGCATCCGCTCTTCGGCGAGGTTCCCGGTCCCGGGCAAGGGCACCTCGACAGCCGGCCGCAAAGCCCGCCAAGCCCCAAAGCCCCCGACCACCCCGGCAACAAGCCCCCCAACAACCCGAACCCGCGCCCCCACCCCACCCCGCCCAGCCGCCGCGCCGCGCCCAGCCGCCGGAACCGCTCCCGCCGCGCCGGCCGCTCCCGCCGAGCCGGCGGCCCCCGCCGCCCCCGCCGCCTCCGCTGGTTCAGCCGGAATTGTCGGTGCCCCGTGGGACAATGGAACCGGGGGCCGGAGGCCGCGCCCATCACCGCTCATACCGCCGCCACCTCCACGCTCACCAAGCCCGAACCCACCGCGCCCATGCCCTCACCCCAACCCGCCGCGCCCACACCCGCCGCGCTCACGCCAGCACCACCGCCACCACCGTCGTGTCCGCCGGCCGCGCCCCCACGACGCTCGCCAGCTCCTCCCGCCCGCCGTCCCGCGGCACCACCGCGACCAGCGCCACCCCGTCCGCGGGCTCGGCGGCCTTGTCCGGCAACGCCTCCGCCAGCTCGTCCGCCCGCCCGGCCAACTCCGGCACCACCGGCACCACCCGCACCGGACGCCGAGCCGTCGCGCACAGCACCGTCAACCGCTCGACCAGCGCCGGGTCGTCGTCCGGCACGACCGCCACCGGGTGCCGCACCCCCGCCGACGCCAACGCCGCCCGCACCCCGTCGACCGCCCGCGTCCCGCGCAGGTGCCGCACCACGGCCACCGCCGCCCCGGCGACCACCGCCGCCACCAGCGCCAACCCGATCGCCAACGGCCAGTCCGGCGCGATCCGCGCCACCGCCGGCGCGTCCAGCACCCGCAACTTCCCGGCCGGCGCCAACAGGTCCGCCTCGACCACCGCCGCCGCCACGGCCGCCGCCTCGTTGCTCGCCTGCCCCGCCGCCGGCGCCCGCACCGACAACCGCGCCAACCCCGACGCCGGCACCAGCTCCACCGACACCCGCTCGGCCGACGTGCCCGCCTTGCCCACCACCGCCGGGCTGCGCGCCACCTCCACCAACGCGGGCAACGACAACGCCACGACCTCGCCGTACTGCGGCCCCTGCGGCCCGGCGAGCAGGCTCACCCGCGCCTGGTACTCCTCCCCGGAGAACGCGGTCGCCACCACGACCACCGCGCCCACCAGCACCCCGATGGAAGCGCTTTCCACCAGCGCCCGCAGCTTCACCGCCGACCTCCCCAGCTCCGCAACAACTCGTCGTAGGACCGCATCAGCGCGCGCGGGTCGTGGGCCGCCAGCACCGCCGCGCGCCCGGCCGCGCCCATCGCCGCCCGCCGGTCGGCGTCGAACAGCAACGACCCGAGGGCCTCCGCCGTCGCCGCCGGGTCCCGCGGCGGCACCACCACCCCGCCACCGCCGGCCAGCGCCTCGCCGACCCCGTCCACGTCCGTGGCCACCACCGGCCGCCCGGCCGCCAGCGACTCCAGGACCGCCACCGGCATGCCCTCCCAGTCGCTGGTCAGCACGGTCACGTCGCACGCCGCCAGCAGGTCCGCCGCGTCCGGCCGGTTGCCCAGGAACCGCACCCCGCGCACACCCCGCCGCTCCAACGCCGGCCGCAGCGACCCGTCCCCGGCCAGCCACAGCTGCGCGCCCTCGATCCGCTCCCACGCGTCCAGCAGCACGTCGTGCCGCTTCTGCGGCTCCATCCGCGCCAGGCACAGCGCCACCGGCACGTCCGGGCCGACGCCCAGCGCCGCCCGCACGGTCGCCCGGTCCACCCGCGGCTCCTGCGGGAACACCGCGTTCGGGATCACCACGGACTCCAACCCGGCCGCCCGCAACCGCGTCGCCGTCGCCGCGGCCACCGTCACCACCGCGCCGGACGTCCGCCGCAGGATCCGCGCCGCACCCGCGTAGTCCCGCTCGGCCACCCCGTGGAACACCGTCACCAGCGGAACCTTCTTCGGCACCAACGCCAGCCGCGCCACCATGCTCGCGGACACGTTGTGCGCCAACACGACCTCGGGGTCGAACCCGCGCACGGCCGCCCGCGCCGCCGCCGTGGCCCGCAGCACGCCCACCGGGCGACGCCGCGCCACCGGCACCGGGAACGTCGGCACGCCCTGCCCGCGCAGCACCTCCGCGCGGTGCCCGCCGCCGCTGGCCACGGCGCTGTGCCAGCCGAACTCGGGTCCCGACCGGGCCATGCCGGCCACCAGCGCCTCGGCCCCGCCCGTGCCCATCTCAGCGATCACGTGCAGCACACGCATCGGCTCTCCTCACACGCAGATCGGCCGCGGCGACCACCGCGACCAGCGACCACAGCGGCAGGTAGTACTGCTGGGACAGGAACGTCGACGCCACGACCACGGCGATCAGCGACGCCTGCACGGCCGCCATCTCCCGCCGCCCACCCGCGCGCAGCACGCGTTCCGACGACAGCGCCGCCACCGCCAGCAACCCGGCGAACAGCGCGAACCCCGCCACCCCCAGCTCGGCCGCGACCTCCAGGTACATGTTGTGCGCCACCGGGGTCTGCTCGTCGACCTCGGCGTTGCGCGAGAACGCGGGGTAGTGGTCCCGGAACCCGCCCGGCCCCACCCCGAGCGCCGGGTGCGCGGACACCATGCGCGCCGCGGCCTGCCACCGCAGCCCGCGGGTGTCCACATTGGTCCCGGCGATGTAGCTCTTCTCTTGCAGAGCGCGGTCCAGCGCCGGTCCGGCGAACGCCAACGCCCCGCCCGCCACGACCACCAGCGCCACGACCCCGCCGAGCACCACTTTGACCGGTACCACCCGCCGTGCCACCAGCCAGACACCCGCCGCCGTCAACGCCAACGCGCCACCGCGCGAGAACGTCGCCGCCGCCCCCGCCGCCAACACCAGCGCCAGGACGGCGCTCACCCAGTGCGGCGACTTGATCGCGACCAGCAGCGGCAGGGCGGCGACCAGGAAGTACGCGAGGTCGTTGGGGTCCTCCAACGGCCCGCTCGCCCGTGCCTCGCCCTGCGCCAACAGGCTGTAGAGCGCTCCCACCGCCGCGACGGTCGCTCCGGCCACCGCCGCGCCCAGCAGCGCCCGCACCGGGACCTCGCGCGCCACGACGTCCACCAGGATGACGGTCAGCAGCAGGAACGGCAGCCACCGTTGCAGATAATCGACGGCGTACGGTCCGCCCGCGTGCAAGGCCGTGGAAGCCAGCAACACGACCGCGAAAGCCGCCAGCACGCCGTGCAAGGGGTGCGGCGTGACGAACCGCCGCTCGCGCACCCGCGTGACCACCCAGGCCAGGGCCAGCGACGCGGGCGCGACCTTGGCCAGGTGGCCGTGCGCCTCCAGCAGGTACCCCTCCAGCGGGGCCAGCGCCACCGTGGCGCACGCCAGGACCCGCAGCAGCACCGTCATCCCGACCGTTCCAGCCGTCCGACGTCCCGCACCGGCAGTCCGGGGTCGAGGGAGGCCACGTGCGCGCCGGTCCCGACGACGTCGAAGTGCCGCCGCAGCACGCCCAGCACCCACCCGAGCAGTTCGACCTTGCGCGCCGACGGCACCGCCATGCCGGGGAAGAACTCCATCCCGGGGGCCTCGGCCGCGCCCAGCACGTCGGTCGGGTGCAACAGCAGTGACGGCGCGACGCCGGTGAGCCTGCACAAACGCAACGCCGTCTTGAAATATCCGCGCGCCAACGACGGCGAGATTTCATGCAGTTGCAGCAAGTACGAACCGTGGATCGGCACGCGGAGCAACGGCATCGTGGTGACCGGCAGCTCCACGACCCCGTTGTGCCACCGGTACGGCCGGTTGGGCGCGCGGACCTTTCCGAACCCGCCGAACAGTTCGTTGCTGTCCTCTGTGGAGGGTGCGTTCCTGTTGTGGTAGAAGCGGGCCAGCGGGCCGATCCACGTGGGCAGCGTGCTGGCGTCGTACGCGTAACCGCGCGTGGCCAGCACGTCCAGCAGTTCCGGCGTCACGCTGTACCCCGGTCCGCGGAACCCGACCGGGCGTGGCGCGCCGGCGGCCACGATGGCGTCCTCGGTCCGCGCGACCTCGGCCTCCAGTTCGGTGCGGGAGTACCGGTGCAGCCAGGGTTCGTGGCCGAACGAGTGGTTGGCGACCTCGTGCCCGGCGGCGGCGATGGCCGCGACCGCCGCCGCGCCGTCGTCGCGCACCGCGTCCGCGCCGACCACGAACACCGTCGTGGTCAGGCCGTGCTCGCCGAAGACCTCCAGCAGGCGGGGCGTCGCGACCGGGAGGAAGCTCGGCCGGCGTTCCCACGCCGGGTCGCCGTGGGTCTTCAGGTAGGCCCAGAGGTTGTCGAGGTCGAGGGAGACGCTGGCGACGGTCACGCCGGTTCCTCCGCCGGGACGGGCTGGGGCGCCAACCGGGCCGCGTAGCCCAGCGCCAGCACGCCGGCGACGACCAGCGCGACGCCCACCGCCACCCACCACTCGCGACCGGGGGCGATCCGGTCGCCCATCGCGGCGATGCCCACGACGGAGGTGAGCACGACCGTCACCGAGTCCATCGTCGCGACCGTGGACGTGGCCGACCCCCGTTGCAGCGCGGCGGCCATGCAGGCCTGGCCGACCAGCGCCGCCGCGATCATCAGCCACACCAACGGGTAGTAGGGCAGCGACAGCAGCGGTTCGTCGGCCAGCGACCGGCTCGCGATGGCGACGATGGCGTACCCGACGCCGGCGGCGACCGCGATCGGCAGCACGCCCTTCGCGCGCCGGGACACGACGAAGATCGCCACGAGCGGCAAGCCCAGCAGCAGGAACCCGGTGTCCACGGGGATGTCGTCGGCGACCGAGGGCGCGGACGCGCCGGCCAGCAGCACCAGCCCGACGGCCATCACGACCAGCACGACGACCTCGACCGGCCGCACCCGCCACCCCAGGGCCAGCACCCCGAACACGGTGGCCACGCCGACCGCGCACGACGACCCGGCCTGAACCAGGTACAGCGGCAGTTCGGCGCGCGCGAAGAAGGCGAGCGCGAACCCGCCGACCTGGCCCGCGAAGCCGAGCAGGTAGAGGCGGTCGCCGGCGAGGCGGGCGAGCAGGCCGAAGCCGTGGCCCGGGCGGGCGCGCCGGGCGGCGACGGTCTGCGCCACGATGCCCAGCGCGTACATCGCCGTGGCCGCCGCGAGGGCGAGATAACCGGGCACGCAACAACTCCCTGCGACTGTCCCTGCGACATTTCAACCGGCGGCAGCGTACGGCGTCATATTCCGTTGCCTGATCGGGCGATATGGCAATTACTCGATCAGGTGAAAGAGTGTTCGCTTTGTTTAGCGGCCTGTGATCCTGGGGATGCGCTTCTGGTCAACGATCGTGCGCTGCGGTGCAATCCGGGTGACAGGACGGTCCGCTGGACTGGGTCGCATGGCGGACTTCGTGGTGGTGGGCGGCGGCACGGCGGGGTGCGTGGTGGCGCGGGGGTTGCTGGACCGGACCGACGGCACCGTGCTGCTGCTGGAGGCGGGCGACCACGACACGAACCCGGCCATCCACGACCCGTTGCGCATGCACGAACTGTGGGACAGCCCCCAGGACTGGGGCCTGCGGACCGTTCCCCAGCGCGATGCCGGCAACCGCGTCCTGCACCTGCCGCGCGGTCGCGTGCTGGGCGGTTCACACGCTTTGAACGCGATGATCCACGTGCGCGGCAACCCCGCCGACTACGACGGCTGGGGCCAACCCGGCTGGTCGTGGGCCGACGTGGAACCCCTGTTCCGCCGCATCGAGTCCGGTCCGCTGCGAATCCTCCGCGAGTACACCGCCGATCCGGTCCAGGACGCCATCGTGGAATCGGCGCGGCGGGCGGGGATTCCGTACAACCAGGACTACAACTCCGGTGTTCAAACCGGCGTGTCGCACATGCAGTTCACCATCGCCGACAACAAACGCCTGACCACGTCCCGCGCCTACCTTGGCCCCGTGCTCACCCACCCGCGCCTGACCGTTGTGACAGGCGCACACGTGCGACGCCTGCTCTTCTCCGGCACCCGCTGCACAGGCGTCGAATGGACCACCGGCTCCACCGTGCACCGCGCCGAGGCCA
Source organism: Saccharothrix sp. NPDC042600 (assembly GCF_040647305.1). Lineage (NCBI taxonomy): Bacteria > Bacillati > Actinomycetota > Actinomycetes > Pseudonocardiales > Pseudonocardiaceae > Saccharothrix > Saccharothrix sp. NPDC042600. Next base: position 24,821 of record NZ_JBEZBW010000009.1, read on the forward strand.
CGGAAGTCATCCTCAGCGCCGGCGCGATCGGCTCCCCACACCTCCTGCTCCGCTCCGGCATAGGCCCCGCGCGGGACCTGGCCGGCCCCGTGATCGCAGACGTCCCGGACGTGGGCGACAACCTCCAGGACCACTGGCTGGTCCCCACGGTCTTCACCACCGACCACGAGATCACCCACACCCCGGGCCTACCGCACGCGCAAACACACCTGTTCTGGCACAGCCGCCCGGGCCTGCCGACCCCAGACCTCCAGCCGCTGCACTTCAGCGTGCCGCTGTACGAGCCGTGGATGAGCGGCCCACCCAACGGCTTCTCCCTGATGGCGGGCCTGATCCGTCCCCGCAGCACCGGCCGGGTGACCCTGGCTCCCGACGGTGGGACGTCGATCGACCCGCGGGTGCTATCCGAACCGTCCGACGTCGATGCGTTGGTGGAGGCCGTAGAGCTGTGCCGCGAGATCGGTCACGGGTTGGCCGGGGGCGGCGCGGGGGAGTGGGGCGCGGTCGAGCGGTACCCCGGGCGGGTCGAGCTGCGCGACTACGTGCGGCGCTCGGTGGTGACGTACCACCACCAGGCCGGGACGTGCGCGATGGGCACGGTCGTCGGCCCGGACCTGCGGGTCCGCGGCGTGACGGGGCTGCGGGTGGCGGACGCGTCGGTGATGCCCGAGGTGGTCTCCGGCAACACCAACACGCCGACGGTGATGATTGCCGAAAAGGCGGTAGACCTGATCACCACCCAACCCACCTGACCGCCCCCGGGACAGTCATCCGGCAGACCCCATCGCCACCACCTACCCCAACCCGACAACACCGGCCGCCGCTGCCCGCCGTCGTAGCCCGCCGCCGCTGCCCGCCGCCGCTCGACACCGACCACCGAGAACCGGGTTGCTGATAGACGTATTCGTCTATAAGGTCCGAGCGTGCCCCTGGACGCCTCCCGCAACCCCCTCGTCCTCCCGATCCTCGGCCTCCTCCTCGAACAGCCCGCTCACGCCTACGACGTCACCTCCCGCCTCCGCGACCGCTACGGACCCGACCTCGGAGCCACCCGCAGCACCGTCACCTCCCTCCTCAAAACCCTGGAGCGCAACGGACTCGTCACCTCCGAAGCGCCCGAGCGCGTCGGCAACCGTCCGCCACGCACGGTGTACGACGTGACCGAGACCGGGCTCGACGACTTCCGGGCCAAGGTGACCGAGGGTCTGCGCAACGCCCGGACCGCCTCGACCGACTTCACCCTGGCCATCGCCTACGCCGGGATCGTGCACCTCCGGCAAGCGCTGTCCATCGTGGACGAGCGGATCACCAGGCTGGACGCGGACCTGGCCGCGCTCGACGCCCACCCGGACGGCGTCGCCGAAGTGCACATGCTGGAGGCCGCCTACTGGCGGACCATCGTCACCGCCGAACGCGACTGGCTCACGGCCTTGGCCCTGCGCATGCGCTCCGGCGACCTCGACTGGACCGGAGGGACGACCCCGTGAAGTTCGGCATCTACCCCGGCGGCCGGGCGGGTGTGGTGTGCTCGCGCCCGCCGGATCGTGACGCCATCGGCCGCCTGGTCGCGGAACTCGCCCAGGGCCGGCCGTTCGTGGTCCGCGAGTACGTGCACTTCCTCGGCGACCCGGGACGGCCGGAAGTCGCCGCCCTGGGCGCCCAGGAGGACCTCGACCACCTCACCATGCCCGACGACTGGTATCGCGAGCACGAACTCGACCTGGTCGTCAGCTACCTCCCGGCCGAAGCCGACCCGCGCGGCTGGCTGGACTTCCTGACCGCCGTGATCGACCGCTACGGCCACCTGACCCGCTACCTCCAGGTCACCCTCGAACCGAACTTCCCCATCCCGCTGATCGACGGCAGCTCACCGGGCGTCCTCGACGCCCTCACCCGAGGCGTCCCGCACGCCCGCGAAGCCCTGGACGAACGCGGCCTCACCCACACCCGAGTCGGTTTCTCCGTGGCCGAACCAGCCGAGTGGCTCGGCGGCGACGACGCGTTCTGGGAGCACCTGTCCCGACAACGGGACTTCGCCGAGCACGTCGACTACGTCGGTCGCCTCTACCCCGACGCGTTCTCCCCGGTGCCGCTGGAAGCCGTCGCCCCGCTCACCGAACACGCTTTGCACCACCTGCGCCACAAGTCCCTGCCCCGCGCCGGCCTCCAGCACGTACCCATCCACATCGCCGAGAACGGCACTCCGAGCACCCCGAGCACCTCGTCGCCGCAACGACAAGCGGATTCGTTGACCACCATGCTGCACACGGTCCTGGACAACGCCGAAGGCCTGAACATCACCCTCTACGAGCAGTTCAGCCTGCGCGACGCGGACAGCGCGTCCCCGGAACCCGTGGGCACGCTCGGGCTCGTCACCGATACGTACGAGCCCAAGCCCGCCTTCGCCGCCTACAAGAACGTCATAGCGACCCGGTGTTCATAGTCCGCAGGACCGTGTGCTGGTCGAAATCGGTCAGCTCAGCGCACACCCGCCCCTTGTGGAACACGACGACCCGGTCACACGCCGCCACCAGCTCGTCCAAGTCCGTCGAACACAGCACGACGACCTTGCCCTCGTCCGCCACCGCTCGCAGCAACGCGTGGATCTCCGCCCTGGCCCCCAGATCGACCCCGCGCGTCGGGTCGTCCAGCAACAGCACCGACGGGTCCGCGGCCAGCCACTTCGCCAGCACCACCTTCTGCTGGTTCCCCCCGGACAACAGACCGGCCCTCAACTCGACGTTCGCCGGCCGCACCCGCACCCGCTCGGCCAGCTCCGCCGCCGACGCCCGCAACGCCCGCGTGCTCAACACCCCGCGACCCGCCAACGCCACCGGCCGCACCTGGGCGACGTTCTCCCACACCGGCTTGTCCAGCATGAGCCCGACCCGCCGCCGGTCGCCGGACACCAGCGCCACGCCCGCGGCGATGGCCGACCGGAACGACGACGCCGACCCGCCCCCGGGCAACTCCACCGTCCCCGCCGAAGGTCGCCGCAGCCCCGCGACCACCTCCAGCACGGCCGTGTGCCCCGACCCCGCCAACCCGGCCAACCCGACGATCTCCCCACCGGAACACGTCAACGAGACATCCGCCAACCGGTCGGGCACGCTCACCCCGCGCAGCTCCAACCGCGGCCCCACGCGCCTGCTCACGCCACGCGACACGACCGGCAAGTCCTGGCCCAGCATGGCGTGCACGATGTCACCGATGTCCAAAGAGGACCGCGGCTGGGCGTCGAGCACCGTCCGGCCCTCGCGCAGCACGGTGATCTCGTCGCACAGGTTCATGACCTCTTCCAGGATGTGCGACACGAACACCACGGCCACCTGCCGGTCCCGCAGCACGCGCAGGATGTCCAGCAGCCGCTCGGAGCTGCCCGCGTCCAGCGCGGACGTCGGCTCGTCCAGGATCAGCACCTTCGGCTCGACGACCAGCGCCTTGGCGATCTCCACCAGCTGCCGCTGCGCCAGCGACAGGCTGCCCAGCCGCGCCCGCGGGTCCACGTCCAGCCCCAGTTGGCGCAGCACCGGCTCGGCCTTCGCGAGCATCGCCCGCCGGTCCAGCAGGGGACCCCGCGTCGGCTCCCGCATCGGGTACAGGTTGGCCAGCACGTCCAGGTCCGGGAACAGGTTCAGCTCCTGCGACACCACGGCCACGCCGTGCGCGGCGGCGTGGGCGGTGCTGGCGAACGCCACCTCGGCGTCCGCCAGCCGCAGGCTGCCCGAGTCCGGCGCGACCGCCCCGGTGATCACCTTGATCAGCGTGGACTTGCCCGCGCCGTTCTCGCCGAGCAGGGCGTGCACCGAGCCGGGGCGCAGGGTCAGGTCCGCCCCGGCCAGCGCCGTGACGCCGCCGTAGGCCTTGGTGATCCCGCGAGCGGTCAACGCGTGCATCAGTTGGCCTCCCCGAGGGGGCGCAGGTGGGCGGTCGGGTCGGCGAGCTGCTTCTCCGTCTCGGCCTTGAACGCGGCCTTGCGGCTGTCCTCGTCCTTCTGCCGCGTCATGATCTGGTCGATGTTGGCCGGGTTGACCACCAGCGACCCGGTGTTCCACCAGCCCTTGGGCATCGGCTTGCCGCGCTTGTGGTCGATCAGCAACCGCAGCGCCACGTACCCCTTGAGCCAGTGCTCCGGCGAGGCCAGCGCGAACACGTACCCGTCCTTCACCGCCTGCAGCGCGGCGGCGTCCGGGTCGCACGAGCCCGCCAGGAACCGGCGGCCGGTGTTCTTCTGGATCAACGCCAGCGACACCGCGTCCTGCGCGCCGACGCCGAGGTAGGCGATCGCGTTCGGGTTGGCCTTGACCAGGTCGTTCCACTTGGTGAAGTTCGACGTCGGCTCCGAGCCGGAGTCGAACGGGCCGAGCACCTTCAACCCCGGCCGCTTGGCCTGGATGACCGACTTCATGCCGTCCAGGCGCTGCTGGAGCAGGGTCAGGCCCGGGATGGCGTTGCCCAGCACGACGTCACCGGTCGCGTTCTCGGGGACCTGCTTGACGAATTCCTCGCCCAGCGCCTTGCCCAGCTCGGTGTTGCTGTTGCCGATGTAGAGCTCGACCTTGGTGCCCGCGGGCGGCACGGTGTCCACCGCGACCACCGGAACGCCCAGGTCGGCCGCCTGGTTGAGCGGGCGCACGAACAGGTCCGGGGTCAGCGTCTCCAGCGCGACGCCGTCCTTGGAGTTGCGGATGGCCGACTGGAACAGCGCCACCTCCTGCGGACCGTCCACTCCGGACGGCGCGCTGAGCGCCAGGTCCACGCCGCCGGCGTCGCCCGCGGCGGCCTTCGCGCCGTACGCCATCTCCTGGAACGGGTTCTGCGTCGACGTGGCGTAGACGAACGCCATCTTCAGCGGCGCGTTGGGGGACGACGCCGCGCCGCAGCCGGCCAGCAGACCGGCGGCGGCCAGCGCCGCGACGTACCGATGGGCACGCATCTTGGACCTCATCTCCTCACTACAGCCCGAGCATCGATTCGCGCGCCCGCTGCCTGGAGCGCAGCGCGCTGTCCACCCCGACCGCCAGCAGGACGACGAGTCCGGTGGCGAAGGAACTCCAGTTCGCGGGGATGCTGAAGTACACGAGCCCGCTGGACACCACGCCCAGGAGGATCGCGCCGAACACCGCCCCCACCACGGTGGCCACCCCGCCCCGCAACGGGGTCCCGCCGATCACCGCCGCCGCGATGGCCTGCAGCTCGAACCCGATGCCGATGTTCGGGTCGCCGGAGGTGAAGAACGCCAGCCCCAGCACGCCCGCCAGCCCCGCGACCGCCCCGACCAGCACCAGCACGTACAGGCGGGTGCGCGGGATCGAGATGCCGGAGAACGCGGCGGCGTCCGGGTTCGACCCGATCGAGCGAACCCGGTACCCGAACGGCGTCCACCGCAGCACCACGGTCAAGCCGACCGTGACCACGACCAGGATCCACACGCTGACCGGCAGCCCGAGCAGGTCCCCGCCCAGCACCGAGAAGAACGAGTGCTCCAGCGGCAACCCGGTCACCTGCTGCCCGTCGCCCAGGGCGACCGCCAACCCGCGGTAGAGCTGCATGGTGGCCAGGGTCGCGACGAACGCGGGGATCGCGATGTGCTGCACCACCAACGCGTTCGCCAGCCCGAGTACCGCCCCGAGCGCGATGCCCGCCAGGCACGCCAGCCACGGGTCGAACCCGTCGCGCATGAGCAGCGCCGAGGTGATCAGCGACAGGCCGAACATCGCGCCCACCGACAGGTCGATCTCGCGCATCGCGAGCAGGAACGCCATGCCGGCGGCGAGCAGCGCCACGTAGACGGAGTTGTTCAGCACGTCCTTGAGCTGGCCGACGGTCAGGAACGCGGGCCGCAGCACGCCGATCAGCAACACCAGCACGATCGTCGCCACCAGCACGCTGCTCGACTCCGCCCGCAGCACCCTGGCGCCCCTGGGCACCACCCTCCGGTCCACCTCGGTCATGCCCGCCTCCGTCCGCCGGTCCCGCTGTGCGCACCAGGGTGCTTTCCGGGCGGTGGGGGCCGCTTGCCCCGAGGTGAACACCGGTTGACTGCCGGCGCACCGGCTGTGTCCGGGGCCACAGCGCGGCGGCGCGGTCCGCCTACCGTCTGCGGACATGGGCAACATCGAGGGCATGGTGGCGCTGGTGACCGGCGCGGGTTCGGGCATCGGCGAGGCGGTCGCGCGCCGCCTCGACGCGGAGGGCGCGCGGGTCGCGGTGCTGGACGTCGACTCGACCGGCGCGGAGATCACCGCGGGCCTGCTGACGCGGGGCATGGCGGTGGTCGCGGACGTCTCCGACTCGGGCCAGGTGGACGACGCCGTGCAGGCGGTCGTGGAGACCTACGGGCGGTTGGACATCCTGGTCAACAACGCCGGGATCCGGGGTGGTGTGGAGGCGGACGAGGCGTTCGCGCGGCTGACCGCGCGGGTGGAGGAGTCGACGACCGGCGAGGCCACCACGGTGCTGGACGCCACGGTGAACATCAACGACGAGGCGTGGCACCGGATGCTCGGGGTGCACTTGGACGGGACGTTCTACTGCACGCGTGCCGCGCTGCGGCACATGGGGCGTGGGTCCTCGATCGTGAACATCTCGTCGGTGTGCGGGTTGGCCGGGTGTGCGCACTTGCCGCACTACTCGGCGGCGAAGGGCGGGATCGAGGGGTTGACGAAGGCGGTGGCCCGCGATGTCGCGCCGCTGGGGATCCGGGTGAACTGCGTGGCGCCGGGGTACGTGGAGACGCCGTTGGGGGACGTGATCGCCCCGGTGTTGCGGCGGGATCTGGAGCGGCAGATCGCGTTGGGGCGGTTCGGGCTGCCGGCGGAGATCGCTTCGACGGTGGCGTTCCTGGTGGGGCCGGACGGGGCCTACCTGACGGGGCAGACGTTGAGCCCGAACGGCGGCTCACTGATCAGCTAGCGGACGAGGCGCGGTAGCTCAAGGCGACAAAACCCTGGAGGAAGGGCCCCGCACCACCGGCACGGGGCCCTTCCCCACCTCAGGCGATTTCCATCGCGAACACGTGGATACCGGCCGTGGCCAACGGCCCACCCACGTCAGGCAACGTCACCGACGCCACGGTCTTGCCCGGGTCCAACGCCACCGACGTGGACCACAACCGCACGTCCTGCTCATCCCGCCCCGTGGCGGCGTTGTTGTAAGTGGTCGGCGGCTTGTTGTGGTACGCCATGAACGCGGCCTGGGTGTTCCCCGGGATCGCCGTGGCCGCCCAGAAGTCACCGAACGACAACGTGAAACCGGACGAAGTCCCGTCCGTGTAGTTCACCACCCCGGCCCCGCTCTGGGTCCCGAACGTCGCCGCCCCCAGGAAGGCCAGCTTCGTCCCGGACCCCGACACGGCGATCTTCTGCCCGGCGGCCTTCACGTTGTCCGGGAACCCGTAGTACCGCTGCGGCCAGTCGAAGACCACGCCGCCGACGGTCGCACTCGGGTACTTGATCCCCGCCGCCTCCAACGCCTGCCCGGAGAAGCTCCGGCCGCTCTTCGAGATGCCGCCGGCCTTCGGGTTGAGGTCGTTGCTGATCCCCACGTTGTTGAACGCCTCCCGCAGCGACCCGTACACCTTCGCGGCGACCCCGGACCCGTTGTCCGCCCCGATGTTCACCTTGCCGTCGGCCCGGGGCACCACCGCCCCGAAGTAGTCCCGGCCACCGGCCTCGGCGGCCACGACACCAGCCCCCAGCGCGGGCGAACCCGTGGTCAGCTTGTAGCCGGCCACGCTGTTGAACCCGGCCCCACTCCCACCGGCGTGGTTCAACTTCGGATCGGCCGCCACCGCCCCCGGGTCACCCGACGGCGCGGTGAACCCGCCCCAGTAGAGGTTCGAGCGGTAGCCGACCCCGGTCCCGACCGGCAACGACCCGTGCTGCGACACGAAGATGTTGTTGGCGAACAACGAAGTCGCGGTAGCGCCGATCGGCACCTTCACGTCGAACGGCCGCGCCATGCAGTAGAACGTGTTGTTGTAGTACACCGAGTGCGAGTACTTGTCCCCGTCCGCCGCGATCCGGCAGTCGTCCTGCGACACGTTGTACCGGATCACCTGCTTGGCCTTGTAGTTCGGGTACTCCGTGCAGTGCTGGCACCCCAGGAAGAAGCCGCCGGCGTTGTTGCTGGAGAAGTTGTACTGGTACGTGCACGTCCCGACGATGCCGCCGTCGCAGTCCCACGCCGTCGAGTCGTAGATCGACGGGTAGCTGCGCGTCACCTCGTTGAACTGGAACACCGGGTCGCGGGAGTTGATCGGCCACATGCCCGCGAAGTTCCCCGCGACGAACGGGTACGCGCCGCCACCGAGGTTGTCCGCACGGTTGTGCTCGACCAGCGGGGCGTCGGAGCCGTGGACCACGATGCCGTCGCCGCCGACGCTGATGATCTGGTTGCGCGCGATGTGCACGTTGGTGTGGTACTGCGCGGGCTTGATCGACAGCTTGATCCCGCCGCCACCGGTGTCGTGGACGTGGTTGTCGGTGATGGAGATCCCGGCGATCGCGCCGGCCGTCGGCGTGCCGAGCACCGAGATGCCCGCGGACCGGGCGAACCAGCCCGCGTTGGTCCCGGTCTTGTCACCCCACCCGGCGACGTTGTCCACCTCCAGCCCGGTGATGGTGATGCCGGCCTTCGCGGCGGCGGTCGTGGTCTGCACGCGCACGCCGGTCCGCTCCGCGCGCGACCCCGGGTTGGTGACCCGGAGGTCGCGCACGGTCCAGTGGCTGACGTCCTTGAGCAGCACGGCGTCCATCACCGCGCCGCCACCGTTGACCACCGGGCGGGCTCCCGTCCCGTACGCGCCCAGCGTGATCGGGGACCCGGCCGCGCCCGACCCCGACGCCACGAACTGGCCGGTGCACGACGTGCCGCGCTTGAGCAGCACCGAGTCGCCCGCGCCGAACGTCCGCGCGTTCACCTGCGACAGCGCGTTGAACGGCGCGGCCTGGGTGCCCAGCGGCGACCCGGTGAACGAGCAGTCGACGTAGTACGCGGTGGCGGCCGACGCGGCGGGGGCGACGGCGACCGCCCCTCCCGCCACGACTATCGAGGTCAGACCGGCTTGCAGGGCGCGGCGCAGACGAGAACTCACGTTGGTCTCCTGTCATGCGGGAAGCGGTCGTGCGGGGGAGCGGTCGTGCGGGGAGCGGTCAGGCGGAGCGGTCGAGCACCTCCGGGAGGACCCGGTGGGACAGGGGCAGGCCGCGGCCGAGCCGGTCCAGCTCGTCCAGGGCCTGGGCGGTCATGCGGGTCAGCTCGTTGCCCAGCGAGCCCGCGATGTGCGGCGTGAGCACCAGGTTCGGCGCGGTGAACAGGGGCGAGTCGGCGGGCGGCACGTCCGGGTCGGTCACGTCCAGCACCGCGTGCAGCCGCTCGGCGAACAGCTCCCGCAGCAGCGCGGCCGTGTCCACCAGCGACCCGCGCGAGGTGTTGATCAGCGTCGCGCCGGTCGGCATCAGCGCCAGCCGCCGCGCGTCCATCAGGTGCCGGGTCTCCGGCAGCTCCGGCGCGTGCAGGCTCACCACGTGCGACGTGCGGACCAGGTCGTCCAGGCCGACCAGCGCCACCCCCAGGGACGCCGCCTCGGCCGCGGTCAGGTACGGGTCGGCCACCACCACGTCCAGGTCGAACGGCCGCAGCAGCTCCACCACCCGGCGACCGATCTTGGACGCGCCGACCACGCCCACCCGGCGCCGGTAGTTGCCCAGCCAGGGGAACTGGGCCTGCCAGTCCTGCGGCTCGCGCGCCTCCCGGTAGCGGGCCGCGATGGCCGGCACCCGCTTGTTGCTCATCAGGATCGCGGCGAGGGTGTACTCGGCGACCGGCAGCGCGTTCGCCGCCGCCGCCGAGGACACCGCGATGCCGCGCCGCCAGCACGCGTCGGTGACGTGGTGCTTGACCGAGCCCGCCGCGTGCACCACGGCCCTCAACCGGGGCGCGTCGCGCAGGACCTGCTCGTCCACCGGCGGGCAGCCCCAGCCCGTGAACAGCACCTCCACCTCCGCCAGCGCCGCACGGGCCGAGGCGGTCGTGAAGTCCTCCACGACGAGATCGGGATCGGTGTCGGCGACGGAGACCAGGCGCGCGCGGGCGTCCTCGTCCAGCAGCCACCGCGCCACGTGGCGGTGCATGGCCACCAGCGTCCGGGGACGAACGTGTGTCACGTGCTCTCCTACTTCACGGCGCCGGAGGTCATCCCGGCTTTCCAGTGGCGTTGCAGGGACAGGAAGGCGATCACCACCGGCACGACCGCCAGCAGCGCGCCGGTGATGGTCAGCGGGTAGTACTCCGGCTCGGCGGTCACGACGGTGTGCCACGAGTACAGGCCGAGGCTCAACGGGTACAGCTCGCGGTCGGACAGCATCACCAGGGGCAGGAAGAAGTTGTTCCAGATGCCGGTGAACTGGAACAGGAAGATCGTCACGAACCCGGGCATGAGCATCCGCAGCGAGATCGACCAGAACGTGGTCAGCTCGCCCGCGCCGTCCACCCGCGCGGCCTCCAGCACCTCGCCGGGCACGTAGCCCGCGCTGAAGATCCGCGCCAGGTACACGCCGAACGGGTTGACCAGCACCGGCACGAACACCGCCCAGAACGTGTTCACCACGCCCAGCTCGGAGGCCAGCAGGTACAGCGGCAGCGCCAACGCCGTCGTCGGCACCAGCACGCCCAGCAGCACCACCCCGAACAGCTTCTCCTTGCCCCTGAAGGAGAACTTGTCGAACGCGTACCCGCAGGCCACGGAGCAGAACGCGCCCAGCCCCGCGCCGCCGACCGCGTACAACAGGCTGTTGAGGTACCAGCGCAGGTACACACCGCCGTCCGCCGACGCCAGGTCGCCGAGGTTGTCGAAGAAGTGGAACTCGGTGAGGGTGAAGGCGTTGCCGGACAGGTCGCCCAGGCTCTTGGTCGAGGCCACCAGCAGCCACGTCAGCGGCAGCACGGTGTACGCGGTGGCCAGCAGCAACGCCGTGTTGACCGCGATCTTGGAGGCCCACATCGGCTTGCGGCGCGGAGCGCGGGGGACGACCGGGGCCGGTCGGGTCACGGGGGGCTTGGTCATGGTCGTGGTCACGCGGCCCCCTTGCGGTTGCCGACGCGTGTCACGACGAACGACAGCAGCGCCGCCACCGCGGCCAGCAGGATCGAGGCGGCGGCGGCCACCCCGTAGTCGCCGCGGCGGAACGCGGCGTCGTAGGCGTACATGTTGGGCGTCCAGGTGGTGTTGACCGCGGGGTTGGCCCCGTTGAGGATCATCGGCTCGGTGAACAGTTGCAGCGCCCCGATGACGGTGAACAGCACGGTCATCACGACCGCGGCCCGGATCATCGGCAGCTTGATGCTCAACGCGGTGCGCAGCTCGCCCGCGCCGTCGACCGAGGCGGCCTCGACGACCTCGCGCGGGATCGCTTGCAGGGCGGCGTAGAAGATGACCACGTTGTAGCCGACCCACTCCCACAGCGAGATGTTGATGACCGAACTCAGGGCGTGGTCGCTGGACAGGAAGTTCCAGGTCAGCCCGCCCTCGCGCATCGCCTCGACGACGGGGGACAGGCCCGGGGTGTAGAGGTAGAGCCAGATGATCGCGGCGATGATGCCCGGCACCGCGTGCGGCAGGTACAGGGTGAGCTGGAAGAACCGCTTGGCGCGGGCCAACGTGGAGTCCAGCAGCAGCGCCAGCAGCAGCGCGCCGCCGACCATGACCGGGATGTAGCCCAGGACGTAGCCCGCGATCACGGCGAAGCCGTCGCGGAAGGCCGGGTCGCCCAGCGCGTGCAGGTAGTTGCCCAGGCCGGTGAACAGCGTCTCGGTGCCGCCGAACCCGAGCCCGGAGGACCGCTCGGTGAACAGGCTGAGGTAGGCCGCGTACCCGATCGGCACCACCAGGGTGCCCAGGAACAGGGCGAAGAACGGGGCCATCAGCAGCGTCGCCGCGCCGCGGTGGGACTTCTTGGCTGACATCGCCTTCTCGCTCGTGTCAGGGGTGCGCCCCGGCCGGTGGCCGGCCGGGGCGCCGCGGTGGTCAGGAGACGTTCAGGCCGCGCTTCTTCAGCTCGTCCACGGTGGACTTCTGCGCCTTGCCCAGGGCGTCGGTGAGCGTGCCGCCGCTGGTGACGGTGCCGAAGTTGTCCTTGAGCGTGCCGTTCGTGGCGAACATGCTCGGGCCCCACGTCCAGCCGTTCTTGATCGTGCCGGCCGCGTCCTTGTAGACGCTGTAGGCGTCCTGGCCGCCGAAGAAGCCGTTGTCGAAGCTCTTGGCCGCCACCGGCACCATGTCCGCCGCCGCCGGGTACATCGTGGACTTGGCGATGCCGATGCGGGTGGTGATGGCCTGCTCGTTGGTGGTCATCCAGCCGATGAACTTCACCGCGGCCCCGACCTTCTTGCTGTCCTTGGTCACCGCGAACGTGCTGCCGCCGTACATGCCGCTGGCCGGGGTGCCCCAGTGCGGGATCGGCGCGACGGCCCACTTGCCGGCCTGGTCGGGCTGGTTGGCGCGCAGCGCGCTGCCCGCGCCCCACGACGCGCCGACGTAGGAGACGGTCTCACCGGCCTTGACACTGGCGTTCCACTCCTGGGAGAACGCGGACTGCACGCGCACCAGGTCGTCGGAGACCAGCCCCTGCCAGTACTCGGCGACCTCCTTGGACTTCGGGTCGTCGATGGAGACGTTCCACGAGTCGCCGCTGGTGCCGAACCACTTGCCGCCGGCCTGCCAGGCCAGCGAGGCGAAGTGGCCGGGGTCGTCGGGGAAGAACGTGCCGATGCGGGCCTTCGGGTCGGCCTGCTTGACCTTCGCGGCGGCGGCCTTGTACTCGTCCCACGTCTTCGGCGGGGTGATGCCGTTGGCGTCGAAGAAGTCCTTGCGGTAGTACAGGACCATCGGGGAGGCGTCCAGCGGCACCGCCCACGTCTTGCCGCCCAGCTCGGTCAGGGCCCGGATCTGGTCGGGGAACTTCGACTTGAGCTCGCCGACGTGCGGCGTGAGGTCGGCCAGGCTGCCCTGGCTGACGTAGTCGGGCAGCACCGGGTACTCGATGTTGAGCACGTCCGGCGCGTTGCCCGCCTTGATGGCGTTGGTCATCTTGGTGTAGCCGCCCGCCGCGCCCGACGGGATCTGCTCGAACTTCACCTTGACGTCGGTGTGCAGCGCGTTGAACGCGTCGACCACCTCGGCGGAACCCTTGGTCCACGTCCAGAAGGTGATCTCGGTCGGACCGCTGCTCTGGGCGGCGCCCCCCGACGCGCCACCGCCTCCGCAGGCCGCCACCAGACCCAGGGCGGCCAGTGCCCCGATCGCGCCCAGTCTGGTTCGAATCTTGTGCCGCATCTCACGCTCCAGGGGGTCGTCTCGCAGTGGCGGCAAGTTTTCGTGGCACCCCCAGGCAAGTCAAGGTGAGTCCGATCAAACGAACACAAGTGATCGTCACTCACCGTTTCACCTGTTCACGCTGTTGTGAGTGATCACCATCCGGTGGTGTCGGCGTGCCGGTGTTCGGATTTGACCGACTTGGCCGATCGGGCTTGCCCCGCCCTGTGCCGCCGCCTACTTTCCCGCGAATGCACCCAGCACTGTCGCTGCCGGCGCCCGACGCACCGCTCAACCCGCGCACCGGGTGGGGCCGGGCGCACTGGGAGGCGGTCGCCGACCACCTCGTGGCGGGCATCCTGCGCCACCGGTCGCCGGGCGGCGCGTTCCTGCGGCCACCGGGGCGGACGAGCTGGTCCGGGCCGGACAGCGACGGGCTGGAGGGGTTCGCGCGCAGCTTCCTGCTCGCGTCGTTCCGGCTGGCCGGGGCGGGCGGCGCGGACCCGCACGGGTGGCTGGAGCGGTACGCGGAGGGGTTCGCCGCCGGCACGTCCGGCGAGCCGTGGCCCGCGATCGCGGACCGCGCTCAGCCGCTGGTCGAGGCGGCGTCGCTGGTCATCGGCCTGCGGTTGACCCGTGAGTGGCTGTGGGACCGGTTGGCCGACCCCGTGCGGCAGCGGGTCGTGGACTGGCTGGCGGTCGGGGCGCGGGTCGAGCCGGTGGACAACAACTGGTGGCTGTTCTCCGTGCTCGTGGCCGACTTCCTGGAGTCGGTGGGCGTGGCCGACGGCGTGGGGGTCCGGGAGCGCGGGCTGGCGCGGATCGAGTCGTTCCACGTGGGGCGCGGCTGGTACTCCGACGGCCCGAACCGGTCGTTCGACTACTACAACGGCTGGGCCATCCACTTCTACCTCGGCCTGCGGTCCCACCTGTTCGGGCACGCGTTCGACCCGTCCCGGCTGGTGTCGTTCCTGCGCGACCACGTGCACTTCTTCGACCACGACGGCGGCATGGTCCACTTCGGGCGGTCGCTGACCTACCGCGTGGCGTCGGTGGCCCCGCTGTGGCTGGGCGCGCTGCTGGACGTCTCGCCGCTGCCGCCGGGGGAGACCCGGGGCATCGCCAGCGCGACCCTCAAGCACTTCGTCGACCGGGGCGCGATCCGCGACGGCGTGTGGACGGCCGGCTGGTACGGGCCGCACGAGCCGACCCTCCAGGCCTACTCCGGGTCGGCCTCGCCGTACTGGGCGGCCAAGGGGTTCCTCGGGCTGGTGCTGCCGCCTTCGCACCCGGTGTGGACCGAACCGGAGACGCGGACCGAGCACGCCCCCGTGGCCGCCCTGCCCGAACCCGGGTTCCTGCTGCACCGGGCCCCCGGCGACGGCACCGCGCGGCTGGTCAACCACGGCAGCACCGACCACCCCGGCGACCCCCTGTACGACCGGATCGCCTACTCCTCGCGCACCGGGCCGACCGTCGAGCCCGCGGACAACACGTTCGCCGTGCTGGTGGACGGGGTGTGGTGCGGGCGGCCGGCGCTGGAACCGGCGGGCGCCGGGCCGGACTGGGCGGCGTCGCGGCACGTCGCCGCGCCCGGCGTGGCGGTCGAGGCGGTCAGCGTGGTGCGCGGGGCGAGCGAGGTCCGCGTGCACCGGACCCCGCCGGGGTCGGTCGTGCGGCACACCGGCTGGCCGCTGGCCGGCGCCGCCGCCACCACCGACGACCTCGCGGTCCGCACGACGGCGGGCGGGATGACGGCGGACCTCGTCGGCCTGTTCGGCTACGACTCCGCCGAAGCCCTCGACGCGCCCGAGGGCACCGCGTTCGGCCGCCCCGCCGTGGTCCCCGCCCTGCACGGGACCGGCGACCTGTTCGTCTGCCGGGTCGCCCTGAGCGCGACCACGCCACCCACCGCCACCGCCGAGCGCACCGACCGGGGCGTGCGGATCGCGTGGTCGGACGGCACCACCCACCACGTCGACCTCGACGACCTCTCCGTGAGGAGTGACGCATGACCCTGTCCCGCAGGCACTTCCTGCTCGCGAGCACCGTCACGGCCCTGACCCTCTCCGGCGCCCCGGCCCTCGCCGAGGACGCCTACTCGTCCCTGCGCGCCCGCTGGCGCGACCTGCTGACCGGCGTCGGCTACGACCCGGCCGCCGAACCGTTCGCGTCCGCCCTGCACCGGACCGGGCAGCAGGCGGGGGAGTACCTGGCGGCGATGAGCCCCGGCACGTCCTCGCTGTGGCCGGACCTGCCCATCGGGACGGTGTCGGCCAACGTGACCACCTCGCACGCCCGGCTGCGCACGATGGCGCTGGCCTTCGTCCAACCCGGCACCGGCCACACCGGGTCGGGCACGCTGCTCACCGCCATCACCACCGGCCTGAAGTGGTTGCGGGACAACGCCTACACCGCCGGCCGCGCGACCTACGGCAACTGGTGGGACTGGCAGATCGGCACCCCGCAGCGGCTGCTGGACATCTGCGTGCTCGTGGACGCCCCGCTGTTGGCCGACCACCTGGCCGCCGTGGACCACTACGTGCCCAGTTCGCGGGTCGCCAAGTACAGCGGCACCAGCACCGGCGCGAACCGGGTTGACCTGTGCCACGTCCTGGCGCTGCGCGGCGTGCTCGGCGCGTCCGACGCGAAGCTGACCACCGCGCGCGACGGGTTGTCGCCGGTGTTCCCGCACGTCCTGACCGGTGACGGCATGTACGCCGACGGCTCGTTCGTGCAGCACACCCACGTCCCGTACGCGGGCAGCTACGGCGCGGTGCTGCTCGGCGGGCTCGGGCGGGTGCTGACGCTGCTGTCCGGCTCGACGTGGGAGGTGACCGACCCGAACCGGCAGCTCCTGCTGGACGCCGTCACCACCACCTTCGCCCCGTGGATCATGAACGGCCTGGTCATGGACGGCGTGTCCGGTCGGGCGATCAGCCGGGGCGACCAGAACGACCACACGCGCGGGCACGCGATCATGGGCAGCATCCTGGTCGTGGCGTCCTCCGGCCTGGGGTCCGCGGCGGAGGTCGCGCGGTGGCGCGGGCTGGTGAAGGGGTGGATCGAGCGCGGCAAGTACAGCCCGTACTTCGCCGACACCACGGTGGCGGTGCCCGAGCTGGCGCGGGCCAAGGCCGTGGTCGACTCGTCGGTGGCGGCACTTGCGCACCCGGTGGGGCACAACCTGTTCGCCGCCATGGACCGGGCCGTGCACCGTCGTCCGCAGTGGACGTTCTCGGTGAGCATGTCGTCGGCGCGCACCACGTACTACGAGGTCGGCAACGGCGAGAACCTGCGTGGCTGGCACACCGGCAGCGGCATGACCTACTGGTGGGGCGACACCTATGGCAACGGCCAGTACTCCGACGCGTTCTGGCCGACCGTGGACCCGTACCGGCTGCCCGGCACCACGGTGTCGCGCAAGGCGCTGGCCGACGGCGCGGGCGGTGACTGGAACGCGACCCGGCCGAACAACACGTGGGCGGGCGGCGCGAGCGACGGCACGTACGCCGCGCTGGGCCAGGACGTGCGGGGCCTGCAGAGCACGCTGACCGGGCGCAAGTCGTGGTTCTGCCTGGACGACCAGGTGGTGTGCCTGGGCGCGGGCATCACGGCGACCGACGGCGTGGCCGTGGACTCCGTGGTGGACAACCGCAACCTCGGCGCGACCGGCACCCACCCGCTGGTGGTGGACGGCACGACGCAGTCGGCGGCGCTGGGCTGGTCGCAGCGGTTCACCGGGGCCCAGTGGATGGCGATCGGCGGGTTCGGCGGGTACGTGTTCCCCGGCGGGGCGACCGTGGACGCGGCGCGGACCGCGCGGACCGGCGCGTGGCGCGACGTCAACCGGGGCGGTGGCGCGGACCCGATCACGCGCCGCTACCTGACCCTGTGGTTCGACCACGGCACGGACCCGACCGGCGCGAGCTACAGCTACGTCCTGCTGCCCGGCGCGACCGCGACCGCCACGGCCGCCCGCGCCGCGAACCCGACCGCCGTGGTCCTGAAGAACACCGCCGACGTCCAGGGCGTCTCCGCGCCGAACACCCACGCGGCCAACTTCTTCGCGGCCGGCACGTGCGGCCCGATCACGGTGGACGCCCCGTGCTCGGTGCTGGTGCGCCGCACCGGCGGGCAGGTGTCGGTGACGGTCGCCGACCCGACCCGCAAGGCCACCACCGTGCTGGTCACCCTGACCGACAACGGCTTCACCACCGCCACCGGCGACCCCACGGTGACCGTGCTCGGCACATCGGGCACCACCAGGCTCCTGGTCGAGGTGGGCGGCTCGCTGGGCCGCAGCCACACCGTCACCCTGGGCGCCGGCACGGCCCTGAGCCCGCGGACCGCGCGCACGGTCACCCCGTCCGCCGACGCCTACGTCCGGGACGGTTCGTACGCGGGCACGAGCTACGGCACCGACCCGACGCTGGTGGTGAAGTCGGCGTCCGGCACCGGCTACACGCGCAACTCGTACCTGAAGTTCGACCTGTCGTCCCTGCCGACCGCGCCGACCCGGGCCGTGTTGTGGGTGCACGGCAAGGTATCGGACGCGGACGGCACGCACACCACGTTGTCCGCCAACGGGGTCACGGCCGCGTGGTCGGAGTCGGTCACCTGGGACACCCGCCCCGCGCTGGGTTCCGTCGTCGCGACCGGCCAGGTCAGCACGACAGCCGACTGGATCCCGTTGGACGTCACGGCGTTCGTCCGGTCGCGGTTCGCCGTGGACCGGAACGTGTCGCTGGGCCTGAGCGGCAGCGCGCTCGCCGTCGTCCTGAACAGCCGCGAGAACTCCGCCCACCGCCCGTTCCTGGAAGTACTCACGGATTGAACGTTTCTACGGATAGGATCCCGGGACGATCGCTTTGATCGTTCGCTCACCGGAGGTGCGCATGGACGCGAGCCGCAGGCACCACGCGATCCTCATGGCCGTGCGCAGGGACGGCAGCGTCCGCGCCGCCGAACTGGCCGCCCAGCTGGGCGTCTCCGCCATCACCGTGCGCCGCGACCTGGCGGAGCTGGAGGCGCGGGGCGACGTCAGCCGGGTGCACGGCGGCGCGGTGCTGCCCAGCGCCATCCGCGACACCCTGGTCACCCCGTCGGTGCCCAGGGTCGCGGGCCGGCGGCCGACGATCGGCATGGTGATACCGGCCGCGAGCCAGTACTTCCGCGAGATCGTGGAGGGGGCGCGGCGGGCGGCGCAGGCGCGGGACATCAAGCTGGTGCTGGCGGTGTCGGACTACAACCTCGACGACGACCGGTCCCACGTGCAGCGCCTGCTGGAGGCGAAGGTGGACGGCCTGCTGCTGACCCCCAGCGAGCCGTTCTCCCGCCTGGCGCCGGCCCTGGACTGGATCGCCGACCTGCCGATCCCGGTGCTGTTCGTGGAACGCTCCCACGAGCCGACCGCGCACCTGCACCCGGTGGAGTACGTGTCCAGCGACCACCAGCACGGCGCGATCCAGGCAGTGCGCCACCTGGTCGAGCTGGGCCACCGGAACATCGCCCTGGTGACCTGCCAGTCCCCGACCAGCGGCTGGATCACCCGCGGCTACGACGCGGCGGTGGAGGCGATGGGCCTGGCCCCCGACATGCCCCGCCACGAGAACCACACGCACGAGGAGATCACCCAGGGCCTGGACGACATCCTCGACGGCTTCGAGCGCTCGGGCGTCACGGCGGTGCTCGCGCACCCGGACAGCATCGCCATCCAGGTGCTGCAACGGGCGCGGCAGCGGGGCCTGGTCGTGCCGGACGACCTGTCGGTGATCGCCTACGACGACGAGTTCGCGGGCCTGGCGGACATCCCGTTGACGGCGGTGGCCCCGCCCCGCGAGAACGTGGGCCGGCTCGCGGTCGAGTTCCTGCTCAGGAAGCTGCACAGCGGCCGGTCGGACCGAGCCGAACTGCACATCCACCTCCTGCCGCACGTGGTGGTCCGCGCCTCGACCGCCGCCCCCCGCGCGACACCGGCCGACGGCTGACGCCGCGCGGTCAGTCCGCGGCGAGGACGGTGGTGACCAGGTTCGGGAAGCGGGCGTCGAGTTCGGCCAGGCGCAGGGTGTTCATGCGCCTGCGGCCGTCGTCCCACTGGCGGATCAGGCCCGCTTCCCGCAGCGTGCGGAAGTGGTGGCTCAGGGTGGACGCGGCCATCGGCAGGCCGAACGTCCCGCACGCCCGATCGCCCTCGCTGACCAGCAACCGGACGATCCGGCGCCGCGTCGGGTCGGCCAGGGCCCGCAGCACGTCGTCCACCGTCACCTCGGCGATGTCCGGGTGGGTCAGCGGAGTCCAGCGGCCCGGCATGCTCCAGCGCCCTCTCAGGTCTTTTCGACACCTACCGAAGACCGTACTCCTGCCGCGGACCGTTCGAGGGGTCTGGAGAAGACGACGCTGCGCCACCGCGACGCGAACCGGGTGACCCGCCACGCCGCGATCCCGCCCACCAGGCTCAACACGACCACGACGGCGGGCGGGAAGAACTCCAGCAACGGCGGGAACAGCGCGTAGTGCGTCAGGTAGATGTAGAGCGACGCGCTCGCCACCAGGCTCACCACACCGACCAACGGCCTGGGCAGCGGCACCCGGCTCGACGCCAGCAGCAGCGCCAGCCCGGCCAGCACGACACCCTCCCGCGCCGGGTCGTCGAACGACCCCGGCACCAGGACCATCGCCACCGACAGCACCGCGCACCGGCGCACGACCGAGTCCGCCCGGAACGCCAGCCACCCCAGGGCGAAGAACCACACCGCGCCCAAGGTCGTCATGTTCCGGTCCGCGAAGGAGGCGTCCGCCCCGAACAGCGACCGCGGCAACGACAACAGCACCAGAGCGGCGAAGGCGAACGCGAACCCCCGCGCCCGTTCCCACTCCCGCACGCGGGGCACCGCGAACACCAGGGCCAGCAGCACCAGCACGTGCACCAGCACCTCGACGAACCAGTACCCGACCGCCCCGGTGCGCACGAAGTTGTTGACCAGCACCACGTTCACCCACGTCACGTCGTCGGTGGTGAACACCCGGTAGGTCAGCCACAACGACGTCGGCACGGCCACCAGCGCCGCGCCGCGCAGGATCCGCCGGGGCGCGGCGGGCAGCAGGAACCGGGCGAAGTTCCAGCCGGCGATCACCAGCAGCAGGTGCGCGCCGCCGGTCACGTCGAACACCTTCACGTGCGAGCCGACGACCAGCACGATCGCCAACGCCCGCAACACGATGTCCGTCTCCACCCGCGGCACCCGGCGCGGCGCGACCCGCCGCCGCTCCAGCACGGACACCGGCAGCGTCTGCCAGTCCGCCGGCAACCGGCCCAGCAGCCGTTCCAGTTCGACCGACACGCGCACGTAGGTCAGCGAGTCACCGCCCAACGAGACGAACGTCGAGTCGTCGCGGACCTCCTCGCCCAACGCCGACGCGAACAACTCCCGCACCGACCCGGCCGCACCCGCACCGCCGCCGCCCGCGCCCGCACCGCCGCCCGCGCCGCCGCCACCCGCACCGCCGCCAGCACCCGCACCGAGTCGCGTGACCGCCCGGTAGTCCACCTTCCCGTTGTCCAGCAAGGGGAACTCGTCCACCCGCACCACCCGCACGGCCGCACCCGGCAGCCCGAACCGCGACCGCACCAACGCCCCGGCCCGCCGCGCGCCGTTCGCCAGCCCCCGGGCACGCACGGCGACGACCAGCACGTCGTCGTCTCCGGCGCACACCGCCGCCACTCCGGACTCGGCGAGCACCCGCTCCACCCGGTCCAGGTCCACCCGCAGCCCGAACGGCTTGACGAACCGGCTCCGCCGACCCACGACCTCGTACAGGCCGTCCGCGGTGCGCCGTCCCAGGTCGCCCGTGCGCAACTCCCACGTGGTGCGGCCCAGCGCCAGGTCCGCCGGGCCGCACGCGTACCCGAGCATGACGTTCGGCCCGCGGTAGACCAGTTCGCCGTCCACCACGTCGAACGACCCGCCCGGCACCGGCACGCCGATCGCCGACGGGTGCGTGCGCGCCAGCTCCGGCGGCAGGTAGGCCATCCGCGCGGTCGCCTCGGTCTGCCCGTACATGACGAAGAACCGCCAGCCGCGCGCCTCGCCCAGCGCCGCGTACGCCGCCACCCGCTCGGGCGCGAGCCGGCCGCCGGCCTGGGTGACGTAGCGCAGCGACGGCAGGTCCCGGTCGGCGAAACCGGTGCCGTCCAACAGGTCGAACGTGTGCGGCACCCCGTGCAGGCTGGTGACGTCGTCGCGCGACACCAGGTCCCAGAACTCCGGGTCCACCACGGACCGGTCGGTCAGCACGAGTCCCGCGCCGCGCGACAGGTTGCTGTTGACCACCGAGAGCCCGTAGCAGTAGTGCATCGGCAACGAGGTGATCGCCCGGTCGGTGGGCCGGATGTCCAGGTACTCCGCGATCGCCTCGGCGTTGGCGCGCAGGCCCTCCGCCGACAGCCGCACCAGCTTGGGCGAGCCCGTGGTGCCGGAGGTGGACAGCAGCAGCGCCAGTTCGGGGTGCAGGTCGTGGGCGGTGCCGGCGCGGCGTTCGACCAGGTCGCCGTCGACCACGACGTCCGGGTCGTACGCCTGCGCCAACGCCTCCACCTGGCCCGGCGCGCACAGCAGCACCGGGTGCCCGCCGCGCAACGCCGCCAGGTACGCCACGAGCGAGTCCACGTCGTTGCGGGTGGCCAGCAGCACCAGCCGCCGCGTGGTCCCGAGCCGGTCGGCGACGTCGGCCACCCGCCGGTCCAGGTCGGCGTAGGAGAGCTCGTCGCGACCGCTGATGACGGCCACTCGCGAGCCGTGGGCGGCCAGGCCGGCAGCGAACCCGAGGTCGGCGGTGGCGGTCACCCGGCACCGCCCGCGAAGAACAGCGCCGGACCGGTCACGGCCACCGCGCACTCGTCACCCGGCCGCACCGGCAACGGTCCCTGCACGCGCGACCGCACCACGGTGCCGTCGGCCAAGCGCAGCAGCACGGTCGCGTCGTGGCCGTGGAACAGCACGTCCGCCACGGTCGCGGGCACGCCCTCGCCGCCCAGGTGCAGTTGTTCGGGCCGCACCAGCACGGTCCCGGGCCCCTCGCCCCCGACCGCCAGCCGACCCAGCGGCGTCTCGGCCACCCCGTCGCGCGCCTCGCCGGCGAACGTCACCGCCTCGCCCACGAACAACGCCACCCCGAGGTCCGCGGGCGACGTGTAGACCTGGTGCGGCGCACCGAGTTGCGCGACCACACCGCCGCGCAGCACGGCCACCCGGTCGGCGACGCCCAGCGCCTCCTCCTGGTCGTGCGTCACCAGCAGCGCCGTCGCGCCGAACGCCCGCAGCGCCGCCCGCACGTCGACCCGCAGCTCGTCGCGCAACGCCGCGTCCAACGACGAGAACGGCTCGTCCATCAGCACCACACCGGGCCTGGGCGCGAGGGCGCGCGCCAACGCCACCCGCTGTCGCTGCCCGCCCGACAGCTGCGCCGGCATCCGCGCCTCGAACCCGGACAGCCCGACCAGGTCGAGCAGTTCCGCGACCCGCTCGCGCCGCCGCCCGCGCGCCAGGCCGAAGCCGACGTTGCCCGCGACGGTCAGGTGCGGGAACAACGCGCCCTCCTGCGGCACGATCCCGATGCCCCGGCGCTCCGGCGGCACGTCCACCGCGCCGTCCGCGAGGACCCGGTCACCCAACGAGATCGTGCCCGAGCGCACCGGGTGGAACCCGGCCAGCACGCGCAGCAACGTGGTCTTGCCGCAGCCCGAGGGCCCCAGCACGGCCAGCAGGCCGCCGTCGGGCACGTCGAGGTCCACGCCGCGCAGCACCGGTTCCGGGCCGTACCCGGCGACCAGCCCGGTGATCCGCAACCCGCTCATCGGGCACCTCCGCGCAGGAACCGGTCCAGCACCACCGCCGGGATCGCCGCCACCACCAGCAGCACCGCCGCGTAGGGCGCGGCGGCGGCGTAGGCGGCGACCTCGGTCTTCGTCCACAGCTCGGTGGCCAGGGTGTCCACGCCGGTCGGCCGCAGCAGCAGCGTGGCGGGCAACTCCTTGGCACAGGTCAGGAACACCAGCGCGGCGCCGGCGAGTATGCCCGGCGCGGCCAGCGGCACGGTCACCCGCAACCGGGTCTCCGCGCGGCCCTTGCCCAGCGACCGCGCCACGTCCTCCAGCACCGGCGGCGCGTGGGCGACGGCCGTGCGCACCGCGCCCACCGCCAGCGGCAGGAACAGCACCGCGTACGCGAACGCGAGCATCGGCGTCGTCTGGTAGAGGCCGGGCGCGAACCGGATGCCGAAGAACACCAGCGCCAACCCGACCGTGATGCCCGGCAACGCGTGCCCGGCGAAGCTCGCCAGCTCCACCCCGCGCACCAGCGGCCCCCGGTGCCGCGCCGCCAGCACCCCCACCGGCAGCGCCAGGACGATCGTCAGCAGCGCGCCCAGCGCGGACACCGAGATCGTGTTCACCGTCGTGGCGGCCAGGTCGCCGCTGAACACCGACCGCCCCGCCGCGAGCCACCACCCGAGGCTGAACACCGGCGTCCCCAACGACACCGCGACCAGCCCCAGCAGGCCCACGAACGCCGGAACCTTGATGCGCCCCAACGGGACCATGATCGCCGCGCGGTGCTCACGCGTGGCCACCGCGCCCCGCGCCCGGCGTTCGCCGATGGTCAACGCGATCGCCAGCACCACCAGCACGCACCCCAGCACGGCGGCCGGCGTGCGGTCGAACGTGGCGCGGTAGCTGGTGTAGATGCCCAGCGTGAACGCCTCGTACCGCATCAGCGACACCGCTCCGAAGTCGCTGAGCACGTACAGCGCCACCAGCAGCCCGCCGGCCGTCGCGGCGGGCCGGACCTGGCGCAGCGTCACCGACAGGAAGGTCCACAGCCGGCCGCGCCCCAACGACCGCGCGACCTCCTCCACGCCCGGGTCGGCCGTCCGCAACGCCGCCGCCACCGGCAGGAACACGTACGGGTAGGACACCAGCGTCAGCACCAGGAACGCGCCCGCGAACCCGGTGAGCCCGGGGAGCAACGCGATCCACGTGAACCCGGCGACGTAGGACGGCACGGCCAGCGGCAGCACCAGCAGCACGCCGAACACGCGGCGTCCGGGCAGGTCCGACCGCACCACCAGCCACGCGCCCAGCACGCCCAGCACCAGGCACGCGGCCGTCACCGCGCCCGCGAGGGCGAGGCTGCGCACCGCGAGGTCGAGGGTGCGGGTCCGCCACAGCACGCGCCACACCACCCCCGCGCCGTGGTCGAACGAGCGGACGGCGAGGTAGCCGAGGGGGGTCAGGGCGGCCCCGGCGACGACCAGGGCGAGTGCGGTGTTCGTCGGTGCGGCCCGCAGGGGGCCGTTCAGGACAGCCCCGCTTCCTGCAGCAACGCGAGCGTCTGCTGGAGGGACGAGAGCTTGGAGAGGTCGATGTCCGGGCCGTGCAGGTCGGTCAGCGGCGGGAGCTGGTGCTTGCCGGACTTCACGGCCGGGTTGGCGGGGTACTCGGCGGTCTCGTCGGCGAAGTACCGCTGCGCCTGCTCGGACAGCAGGAACCGGACCGCCTTCTGGGCGGCGTCCGCCTTGTCCGATCCGGCGATCACGCCCGCGCCGGCCACGTTGACCAGGCCCAGCGGGTCGCCGCCGGAGACGTGGTGCAGCTTGACCTTCACCGCGTCCGCGCCGTTCTCGGCGACCTTGGCGTACCAGTAGTAGTGGTTGATCAGGCCGATGGGGAGCTGGCCGTCGTTGAGGGCGTTGAGGATGGCGATGTTGTTGTCGTAGCGCTTCGGGTCGTTGGCGGCGAACTTCTTCAGCCAGTCCTTGGCGTACTCCTCGCCCTTGAGCACGCGCACGGAGGTCACGAAGGCCTGCCAGGACGCGTTGGTGGGCGCGTAGCCGACCTTGCCCTTCCACTTCGGGTCCACGACCTGGTCGAGGCTGTTCGGCACGTCCGCCTCGGCCACCACCCGCGGGTCGAACGCCACCACGCGCGCCCGCGCCGACGTCCCGACCCACCGCTTGTCGTCGGCCCGGTACCCGGCGGGCACGAGGTCGAGGACGTCGGCGGGCAGCTCGGCGAGCCGCCCCTGCTCGGCGACGGCCCCCAACGCGCCGGCGTCCTGCGAGAAGAACACGTCCGCCTGCGTCCGCTCACCCTCTTCGAGCAGCTGGGCGGCCATCTCGCCGCTGCTGCCGTACCGGACCTCTACCTTGAGGCCGGTGGCCTGCCGGAGCTGGTCGAGCACCCCGCCGACCAGCTCCTTGTTGCGGCCGGAGTAGATGACGAGGGCGTCCTCGCCACCCCCTTCGGCGCCACACCCGGCAACGGGGGCGATCATCATGGCGAGCACCACGGCTGCGGTGCGTGCGCGACGGATCACTGCACGTCCTCCTCGGACTCACCCCCAGGCGGTCGGAGCGCAGCAAAGGTAAAGCTAGCCTAAGCAGGAGGCAATAACCCGTGGCCGTTACGTGATGCGGCGTCCGCCACATCACCCGTTCGCAGTGCCCGCGCTACTCACGCCGGCCGCACGCCTCGGCGCGGGCGTGACCCCGGCCGGCGAGGGCCACGCCGGTAACCGGGGCGGCCAGGTAGACCGCGCGATGCTCGACCACCAGAGCGACCGGGTCGTGCGCTAGGGGATGAACACCTGCCCGGTCAACGGGCCCTCGACGGAGCGGACGTACGCCTGCGCCACCGCGGCCAGGTCCACCGGCGGCATGCCGGGGAAGAAGTCGCCGTAGGCGTCCAGCGCCTCGGTGACCACCGTCGGGCTCACGGCGTTGACCCGCAGCGGCGCGATCTCCACCGCCGCCGCCCGCACGAACGCCTCCACCGCGCCGTTGGCCAGCGACGCCACCGAGCCCGAGACGATCGGCTCGCGCGCCAGCACGCCCGTGATCAGCGTGAACGAGCCGCTCACGTGCGCCAACCCCTGCCGCACCAGCTCGACCTGGCTGAGCACCTTGCCCGCGAACCCGGCGCGGAAGTCGTCGGCGGTCAGGTCGGCCAGCGGCTTGAACGGCACGTCGCCCGCCGCGCTGACGACCGCGTCCACCGGGCCCGCCGCCGCGTACAGCGCGCCGACCCGCTCCGGGTCGGTCAGGTCGAACCGCAACTCGCCCGACGAGCGGCCGACGGTCAGCACGTCGTGCCCGCGGTCGGCGAAGGTCTTGTGCACGGCCGAGCCGATCAGGCCGGCAGCGCCGATCAGGAGGATCTTCATACCGGGAACGCTAGGGACGCCGAGCTTCGGTGTGAAATGCTTCCCGCCGCGCATTTATGCTCCACGGTCATGAATGTCGAGCTGAGGCACCTGCGGGCGCTCGCCGCGATCGGTGACGAGGGCACCATCACCGACGCCGCCGCCGCGCTGCACGTCAGCCAGCCCGCGCTGTCGCGCACGCTCGACCAGCTCGAACAGCGCCTGGGCACCCGCCTGGTCGAGCGCACCACCCGCAGCCTCGCCCTCACCGACGCCGGGCGGCGCCTGTGGGAGCACGCCCACCGCCTCCTCGCCCAGCTCGACGACGCCCTCGCCGAGGCCGCCGCCGGACCGCGCCCGCTGCGCGTCGGCTTCGGGTGGGCGGCGCTGGGCCGGCACACCCTGCCGCTGCTGCGCGGCTGGCGCGCGGCCCGTCCGGACACGCCCGTGCGGGTGCGGCGGTGCGACGACCCCGAGCAGGCGCTGCGCAAGGGCGAGGTGGACATCGCGTTCATGCGCACGGCGCCGTCCGACACCGGCCTGGCCTCCAGGGTGCTGTACCGGGAACGCCGGATCGCCGCCGTCCCGCACGGCAACCCGTTGGCGGACAAGGAAGTGCTACACCTGGCCGACCTCGCCGACGAACCGGTGGCGCTGTGCTCGACGGCCGCGACCACGAGCGCGGACCTGTGGCCGGAGGGCCTGCGACCGGACACGTTCGAGGTGCCCGGCGTGGACGAGTGGCTCACCACCATCGCGCTCGGCGAGGCCGTCGGCGTGACCACGGAGGCGACCGGGCACAGCCACCCGCACCCCGACATCCGCTACCTGCCGCTGGCCGACGCCACCACCGTGACCGTGCGCCTGGTGTGGCCGCGCCGGCCGACCCACGGCGCGGCGGCGGCGTTCCGGGAGCACGCCGTTACCGCGTTGAGGTGACGTCCGTTGCGCTGACCGCGACCCGACCGGTACTGCTCATGCGTGAACCCCGACCTGCTGCGCAACCACCTGGCCCGCCGTGACCTGCTGAAGCTGGCCGGCGCCGCCGGCCTCGCCGCCACCGTCGTCCCGACCGCCTCCGCCACCGCCGCTCCGGACACCCCGACCGCGGGCAGGCTCGACGACACGCCGTTCGACTATGCCGACCCGGCCAACCTGGCCGACTGGGCGCCCAGCCGCTACGGCCCGGACGACCAGCGCGGCGCGCTCAACGAGGTGACGCCCGCCAAGACCGCCGCCGCGCTGGCCGTGCTCAAGCCGCGCCGCGAGGTCAAGACCTACAACCTCGGCGAGCTGATGTGGAACGGCTTCCCCGCCTTCCGCACCGACCCGCGCCGCACCTACGAGCAGCGGCTGACCATCTGGGGCTACCCGCCGCCGCCGGGGTTCCTGGAGCAGGGCGGCATCCTGGTCGCGCTGGAACCGCTGGGCGTCAACAAGATCAGCGTGCACGAGGAGCGGTTCGAGGCGGAGTTCTCGCCCAAGCACGCCAAGCCGCTGGCCGCGACCTACCAGATCGGCTCGCAGACCGACAACCTCAACCACGTCGGCGCGGCGGAGTTCTTCTACAACGGCAGGCGCGGCCCGGACATCGCCCGCCCGCACGGCACCACGGCGCTGGGCGCGGAGAACATGGGCCCGGTCGTGACCCGCGGCGTGCTGCTGGACGTGCTGGGCGTGAAGCTCGCCCGCGACCGCGTGGCGGACCTGGCGGAGCCCGCGAGCAACGGGAAGCCGTTGCTGCGCGAGAACTACCGCATCACCGTGGAGGACATCAAGGACGCGATGGAGTTCGGCGGGATCGACCGCATCGAACCCGGCGACGTGGTCCTGTTCCACACCGGCTGGAACCAGTTGCTGGCGCGCCGCGACCCGGCCGACATCGCCCGCTGGGAGGGCGCGCGCGGGCTGCCCGGCATCTACCTGCGCGAGGCGCGCTGGCTGGCCCGGTCGCGGCCGGCGATCGTCGGCGGCGACACGTGGGCGCTGGAGGTGCTGGGCAACCCGGTCAACGAGGACGGCACGGCGTTCCCGGTGCACCAGGAGTTCCTGATGCGGCACGGCATCCGCATCGGCGAGTCGTACGTGGTGGACGAGCTGGCGGCGGACCGGGTGCACGAGTTCGTGTTCATCGTGACGCCGCAGTACGCGGAGGGCGCGACGGCCGGCAACACCCCGCCGGCGGCGCTGGGCCAGCCCCGGCGGCGCTGAGGGTCACTCGTCTTCGTCGTCCTTCTTGCCGCCGCCGATCCGTTCGGAGGACAGGACTTCGATGGCGGTGACCTTGCCGTCGGCCACGGTGGCGCGGTGGGTGTCGCGGTGCCTGCCCTTGCGCTCGTACTCGATGCCGATGACGACGGTCGTCGGGCTGTCGGCCTTGGGCGGGGTGGTGATCTGGACCTTGGTCGCGTCCCGCCAGGACCTTTTGTTCTTCGGCAGGTCCTTGTAGTACTCGGCGACGGTGCGTTCGAGCGCGCGGCTGTCCACGGTCGGGGTTGTGGTCGTGGGCTTGGGCTTGGCGGAGGTCGTCGTGGTGGTGGGGGTGGCGGTCGGGGACTCGTCGCCCCGGCTCGCCAGCACGGCCACCACGACGACCACCGCGACGGCCAGTGCCGCGCCGGCGAGCGGCAACGTGCGGTTGGTGCGCGGCGGGGCGGCGGGGTGCGGTTCGAGGCGGGTGCCGGCCGGGGACGCGCCGAGGTCCACCCGGGTCGGCGGGGGAGTGGCTGGGCGGGCGCTCGGCTGCCCGGCCGGCGTCGCGCCCGCCGCCTGCGCTTGCCCGGCCGGCGTCGGCCCGCCCTGCGGAAGGCCGGCTTGGGGCAGGCCGGCTGCCGCGCGGAGGTGGTCGGCGGCTTCGGCCATCGTCGGGCGGGTGGCGGGGTCGGTGCGCATCAGGTCCAGCAGCACCGGGGTCAGCGCTCCCGCCCGGGTCGGCGGTGGGAAGTGGCCCGCCGCGACCGCGTGCAGCAGGGCGATGGCGTTGTCGCCGTCCCCGAACGGCGGGCGGCCCTCCACCAGCGCGTACAGCGTCGCCCCGAGCGCGAAGACGTCCGAGGCCGGGCCCGGGGACCCGCCGCGCGCCACCTCCGGGGCCAGGAACGCGGGCGTGCCGGCCAGCACGCCGGTCCGCGTCACGGTCACGTCCCCGAACGCCCGCGCGATCCCGAAGTCCGTGATCTTCGCCGTCCCGTCCCCGGTCAGCAGGACGTTGCCCGGCTTGACGTCCCGGTGCACGACCCCGGCCGCGTGCGCGGCGGCCAGCGCCGACGCCACCTGCGCGCCGACCCGGGCCGCGTCGGCCACCGGCAGCACCACACCCGACAGCGACCGCCCCGCCACGTGCTCCATCACCAGCACGGGCACGCCGCCGTCGGTCACCACGTCGTGCACGGTCACCGCGTTCGGGTGGTGCAGGCGGGCGGCGATGCGGGCCTCGCGGGCGGCGCGGGCCACGGCCTCCCCGGCGTCCGCGCCCGGCGGCACGACGAGCAGCTTCACCGCCACCTCGCGGTGCAGCCGCTCGTCGAAGGCGCGCCACACGACGCCCATCGCGCCCGCGCCGAGCCGTTCCACCAGCCGGTAGCGCCCGGCGACGACCTCGCTCACGCCTTGCGGCCCACGCCCGCGAAGGTGGACGTCGTGCTCGCGTCCGACACGTCGTCGCCCGGGTCGGGCCGCCACTGCGGCAGGTACACCACGCCCGGCTCGACGATCTCCAGGTCGCCGAACAGCGCGGTGACCTCGCGGCGGTCGCGCATGGTGAAGTCGCCGACGCGGCGGCGGAACTGCCGCGTCCCCTCCTCCGCCCGGTCGGCGTCGCCCTCGAAGCTGGCGTGCGACAGGGCCAGGTGGCTGCCCGGCGCGGCCGGCTCCAGGTAGCGGCGGACCAGTCCCGCCGGGTCGTCGGCGTCGTCCACGAAGTGCAGCACCGCGAACATCAGCACCGCGACCGGCTGCGAGAAGTCGATCAACCGCCGGGTCTCCGCCGCCTCCAGCACGTCCTCGGGGCGGCGCAGGTCGGCCAGCACCGCGTCGGCGTTGGGCTCGTCGCGCAGGATCGCGCGGCTGTGCGCGACGGCCACCGCGTCGCAGTCGACGTAGACGACCCGCGCGGACGGGTCGGTGCGCCACGCGACCTCGTGGACGTTGCCCACGGTCGGGATGCCCGACCCGAGGTCGAGGAACTGGGTGATGCCCTGCCCGGCCAGGTGGGACACCGCGCGGCGCAGGTAGGCGCGGTTGGCGCGCAGGATCGCGGGCAGCCCCGGCATGGCGTTCGTGATCGCCGCGGCGGCGTCCCGGTCCACCTGGAAGTTGTGCGACCCGCCCAGGTGCACGTCGTACACCCGGGCCGGACTCGGCTTCTGCAGGTCGATCTCGGGGCCCACCCACGCCGGTCGTCGCATCCCCAGTCCTTCCCTCGCACGGAACGCGCGACACGCTATCGCGGCGCGGTGTCCGCCGGCACGGGGTCCTCCGGCCCCTTGAGCACCCACGTCCCGCGCCGCCGCACGACCAGCGCGTAGTACAGCGCCGCCACCACGCCGATGCCCGCGGTGATCGCCAGGCTGGGCCGCCCCACCACCGGGTCGAGGAAGTTCGTCCACACCACGTACGCCAGCGCGCCCAGCGCCAGCACCGGCGCGACCGGGAACCACGGCATCCGGTACGCGGCGTGCGCGGTGGTGCCGTTGCGGCGGCCCGCGAGCACCGCCAGGCACAGCGCCGCGTACACCGCGACGATGGACGTGGCCGTGACGACGAGCAGGAAGTCCTTGTCCGCGAAGCACAACGCGGTCGCGAACGCTCCGGTCGCGACGGTCGCGACCCACGGCGTCCCGGTGCCGGGGTGGATCGTCGCCAGCGCCCGGCTGACCGTGCCCGGCCACGCGGTGTCCCGGCCGGTGCTGAACACCATCCGCGAGGTGATCAGGATGATCGCCAGCACCGCGTTGAGGATCGCCAGCGCCACGGCCAGGCTCACCACCGTGTTGACCGCCGACCCGGCCTGCCCGGCGACGAAGTGGGACATCATGTTGTCGGCCGCGAACAGCTCCGGCAGCGACGGCGCGCCCAGCAGCACCGCGGTCACCGGGACCAGTTCGGCGCACACCGTGATCGCCAGCGCCCACAGGATCGCCCGCGCGATGCCGTGGTGGGCGTCGGTGGTCTCCTCGCCGAAGTAGACCGCGGAGCCGTAGCCGTTGTAGGAGAAGATCGCGACCGCCGCCGCGGCCGTGATCACGCCGAAGGACACCGGCCCGGCGGCGCCGACCGGTTCGG
This sequence comes from Saccharothrix sp. NPDC042600, assembly GCF_040647305.1. Taxonomy (NCBI): domain Bacteria; kingdom Bacillati; phylum Actinomycetota; class Actinomycetes; order Pseudonocardiales; family Pseudonocardiaceae; genus Saccharothrix; species Saccharothrix sp. NPDC042600. Next base: position 56,618 of record NZ_JBEZBW010000009.1, read on the forward strand.
TCAGCAGCTCGCCCAGCGGCCGGGCCGGGTCGAGCAGGCCCAGCGCGCTGACCACCGCCAGCGCGGCCAGCTCGATCACCAGGAAGATCCCGGTGATCCACGCGTTGAGCTTGACGTCGAACACCGCGAGCACCGTCGCCCCCGCCGTCGCCACGGCCGCGACGACCGGCCCGTTCAGGCCGGGGAGCAGCACTTCCAGGTAGGTGCCGACGCCCAGCGCGATGACGGCGATGATCAGCAGCTGGGTCACCAGCAGCAGGCCGAGGGTGACGAACCCGGGCAGCCGGCCCAGGGTGCGCGCGACGATGGCGTACTCGCCGCCGCTGAGCGGGTAGGCCGAGGCCAGTTCGGCGTAGACGAACGCCATGAACACGCCGACCACCGCGGCGACCACGAAGCTCCAGAACGCGCCGCTGCCCGCCTGCCCCACCACGCCCGGCGCGATGATGAACACCGAGGACGCGGGCGAGATCGCGGACAGCGTGATGAGCAGCGTGCCGAGCACCTTCAACCCGCGCCGCAGCGCGGGGGCCGACCGCGGGGACGACGGGGACGACTGGGACGACGACCGGTCCGGCATGGCGGTCTCCTTCGCCGAGTTCTTTGACTGGTCATCAAAGAACTCGACCGGACGTTCGTCAATAGTCCAGGCGAGATCGACTTGCATTCTTTGAAGATCACTTGAAGAATCGGTCGCATGCCGAGACCGAGTCGCGCCCACGAGAAGCGCGAGGAGTTGGTGGCCGCCGCCCGGCGGGCCGTGCTGGAGCGGGGCGTGCTGGACCTGCGCCTGCGCGACGTCGCGGACCGGGCCGAGATGTCCACCGGGTCGGTCCTGTACTACTTCCCGAACCTCGGCGACCTGCTGTTCGAGGTGCAGCGCGAGGCGATCGACCGCTTCTGCGTCGCCCGCGAGCAGGCCGCCCGCCGCGAACCGGACCCGCGCCGGCGACTGCTCACCACGATCCGCGCGGGCCTGCCGACCGGCCGCGACGACGAGTTGTGCGTGCTGGTCTACGAACTGGGCGCGTACGCCCGCCGCGACCCCGCCTACGCCGCCCAGCACATCCGGCTGTGCGAGCGGCAGGTCGCGCTGTACGCGGCGATCCTGGAAGCCGGCGCCGCGACGGGCGTGTTCGACCTGACCCGCGACGCCACCACGATCGCGCGCGGTCTGGTCGCCCTGGAGGACGGGCTGGGCCTGCACCTGACCCACGCCGTGCCGACGTTCACCGTCGCCGAGGCCGAGGCGATGCTGGTCGCCCACGCCTGCGACGCCACCCGATGCGACCTGGAGGCTTGATGCGCGCGCGTGACCTCGGACTGCGGCTGCCCGGCGAGACCGGACCGGACAACGCGATCACCGACGTGCCCGGCGTGCTGGTCGGGTACACGACGCTGGTGGCCGAGGACGTCCGGACGGGTGTGACCGCCGTCCTGCCGCGCGGGCGCGACGGGGTGGACGACCCGTGCGCGGCGGGCTGGTTCTCGTTGAACGGCAACGGGGAGATGACCGGCACCGCGTTGCTGTCCGAGACCGGCGCCCTGCGGCTGCCGGTGTTGATCACGAACACGCACGCGGTCGGCCCGTGCCACCGGGGTGTGATCGACTGGATGGCCCGGGAGCACCCCGGCGTCGCCGACCAGTGGCTGCTGCCGGTGGTCGCCGAGACGTGGGACGGGTACCTCAACGACATCAACGGTCCGCACGTCCGGCCGGAGCACGCGGTCGCCGCCATCGAGGCCGCCGCGCCCGGCCCGGTGGCGGAGGGCAACCTCGGTGGCGGCACCGGCATGAACTGCTACGCCTTCAAGGGCGGTAGCGGCACGTCGTCGCGGTTGGTGGGGTACGGGCCGGACACCTACACGGTGGGGGTGTTCGTGCAGGCCAACTTCGGGTCGCGGCGCGAGTTGACCGTGTGCGGGGTGCCGGTCGGGCAGTGGCTGACCGACGACAACCCCATCGAGGACTCGGACTGGAAGTTCCCGCCCGGCGCGGGGTCGGTGATCGTCGTCGTCGCCACGGACGCGCCGCTGCTGCCCGGCCAGTGCACGGCGTTGGCCCGCCGCGTCCCGCTGGGCCTGGCCCGGACGGGGACGACGGGCTCACACTTCTCCGGCGACATCTTCCTGGCTTTCTCCACCGGCAACGCGGGTGCGCTGACCCCGTCGGCCTTCCCGCAGGGCGCGCCGGGGTACGACACGCTCAAGCACGTGCCGTGGAACCGCATGGACGACTTCTTCGCCGCCGTCGTGTACGCGGTGGAGGAGGCGGTGCTCAACGCATTGGTGGCGGCGGAGACCACCGTTGGCCGGTTGGGTCGGCGTTCTCCCGCTCTGCCCGTCGACCGCCTGGCCGACCTGCTCTCCCCTTATCGCCACGCTTTCGCGTAGCGGGTCAGGCGAAGGAGGCCAGGGGAGGGTCGATGGGCGCGTCGGTGAGGCGGTTGGCGAAGGTGGACAGGGTGTAGACGCCGATGCCCATGACGACCTCCAGGGCGTTCTGCGCGGTGAAACCCCGTGCCACGAACCGTTCCAGGGCCTCGGGGGACACCGCGCCGGCCGTGTCGAGGACCTCGGTCGTGAACGTCCGGACCGCCTCCAGGCGCTCATCGTCCAACGGCTTGCCCTCGCGCAGCGCCGTGATGAGGGACCGGTCGGCGTTCAGGCCGACCAGCTTGGCGGTGTGCATCGCGACGCACAGGTGGCAGCCGTTGCGGGTGGCCACGGTCATGATCAGGACTTCGCGGGCCAGCGGGTCGAGGGTGGTCTGTTCGAACATGGCGCTGGTCTTCAGGAACGCCTCCAGGGCGTGCGGGGAGGTGGCCATGCGGGCGACCGCCGACGGCAGGTAGCCCAGCTTGGCGGTGGTGGCCTCCATGAGGCGGCGAGCGGTGGCGGGGGCGGTTTCCGGGGTGTGCTCGGCGAACATGCGCGTCCTTCACGGGGTAAACTCGACAACGTGGTTGACCAAAACGTAAACCAGGTTGTCGAGTTTGGCAAGGGCGATTCCGACGGGCTCGGCTTCGAGCTGCCGTTGCTGCTGTTCGCGGGCTTCCGGACGATCGTGGACCGGCTGCACGCCGAGCTGGCCCGCCAGGGTCACCCGGACGCCCGGCCCGCGCACGGGTTCGCCCTGCAGGCCATCGGGGTGCGCGGCGCGTCGGCCAGCGAGGTCGGGCGGCGGCTGGGCGTGTCCAAGCAGGCGGCGGGCAAGACCGTGGACCGGCTGGAGGCGCTCGGGTACGTCCGGCGCGAGGACGACCCCGCCGACGCCCGCCGCAAGATCGTCCACCTGACGCCGCGCGGCCTGGACGTCCTCAACCGGTCCGCCGCGATCTTCGAGGAGATCCGCGCGGAGTGGGCCCGGGCCCTGGGCCCGCAACGGGTGCGGGACCTGGAGAGCGACCTGCGGACCATGGTCCCGGCGGCGTTCTTCCGGCTCGACGTGGCCGGGTGGTTCGGGGGGTGACCGGGCGGGGGCGGCCCGGTCACCCCGGTTGCCGGCCCGGTCACCCCGGTTGCCGGCCCGGTCATCCCGGTTGCCGCCCCGGTCATCCCGGTTGCCGGGCCGGTCCCCCGGTTGCCGGGCCGGTGACCCGGTTCCTCACAGCCGGACGGTCATGCCCTCCGCCGACGACCTCAGCGCCGCCTCGGCCACCGCCACCCCGCGCGCGCCGGAGTGCAGGTCGTGCGGGAACGGCTCGCCGTCCACCACGTGCCGCACGAAGCGTTCCCACTGCACCTTGAACCCGTTGTCCCACTCGCCGTTGTCGGGCACCTCGGTCCAGTCGTCGGTGAACCGCTCGGTCACCGGCAGGTCCGGGTTCCACACCGGCTTGGGCGTCGCGGACCGGTGCTGCGCCTTGCAGTTGCGCAGGCCGGCGACCGCGCTGCCGTGGGTGCCGTCCACCTGGAACTCCACCAGTTCCGTCCGGTCCACGCGCACGCACCACGACGAGTTGATCTGCGCGATCGTGCCGCCTTCCAGCGTGAACAGGCCGTAGGCGGCGTCGTCGGCCGTGGCGGCGTAGGGCGCGCCGGACTCGTCCCACCGCCGCGGGATGTGCGTGACGGCCTTGGCGGTGACGCTCTCGATGCGCCCGAACAGGTTCTCCAGCACGTACGCCCAGTGCGGGAACATGTCCATGACGATGCCGCCGCCGTCCTCGGCCCGGTAGTTCCACGACGGCCGCTGCGCGCCCTGCCAGTCGCCCTCGAACACCCAGTACCCGAACTCGCCGCGCACGCTGAGCACCCGTCCGAAGAACCCGCTGTCGAGCAGGCGCTTGAGCTTGAGCAGACCGGGCAGGAACAGCTTGTCCTGCACGACGCCGTGCTTCACGCCCGCCTTGTCGGCCAGCTGCGCCAGTTCCACGGCGTCCGCCTGGGTCTCGGCGGTGGGCTTCTCGGTGTAGATGTGCTTGCCGGCCTCGATGGCGCGCCTGATGGCGTCGGCGCGGGCGGTGGTGGCCTGGGCGTCGAAGTAGACGTCGGCGTCGGAGAGCGCGGAGTCCAGGTCGGTGGTCCAGCGCGCGATGCCGTGGCGGGCGGCCAGTTCCGCGAGTTTCTCGGCGCTGCGCCCGACCAGGATCGGCTCGACCTCGACGCGCCCGCCGCCGCTGAGCGGGACGCCGCCCTGGTCGCGGATGGCGAGGATCGACCGGGTGAGGTGCTGGCGGTAGCCCATGCGTCCGGTCACGCCGTTCATCGCTACGCGCAACGTCATCGTGGATCTCCTTCGAGGATGGGGTGAGGGCTGACGGTGACCGAACGCGGGCTCGCGTCGGGGTGCAGTTCGAGGACGACGATCTCGTTGTCGCCCTTGTACAGCAGGGGTTCGGGGACGTAGAGGGTCCTTTGTGGACCGATGTGCCAGTAGCGGCCGAGGCAGGAGCCGTTGACCCACACGACGCCCTTGGTGAAGCCGGCCATGTCGAGGTAGGCGTCTCGCGGGTCGTTGGTCGTGAGGGTGCCGCCGAGGAACAGCGGCCCGTACGCGCGGTCGCCACTGGTTCCGCCGCCACTGGTTCCGCCGCCAGTGGTTCCGTCGTCGGTGTTCCGGTCGTCGGTGTTCCAGGGGAGGTCGGGGAGTTCGTCCAGCGGGATCGGGGTGGTTGCCCAGCCGTGGAGGTGTTGGCGCTCGTGCAGGACGCCGCCGACGATCCCCTTGTGCTCGCCCAGCAGCGGCCCGTAGTTGATCCGGCCCATCGCTTCCACGAGCAGTTCGACGGTCACCCCGCCGGGGATGTCGGTGGTCTCGACGGCTTGGGGGTCGGCGGCTCGCGAGTAGGTCGCCTGGTGGGTGCCATCGACGTAGAGCTGGGCGCGGTCGCGGAGGTCGCGCAGGCGGAGGGGGAGGGGTGGGCGTGGGCCGGGGACGGTGGTGCGGTGGAGCAGGAAGCCTTGGTGCTGCCCGACTTGTTCGAATGTGGGGATGTGCGGCGATTGGATCGTGGGATTGTTGAACACTTCGAACAGCCGCACGGACCGCGTGAGGGGGACGGTTTGCGCGGGCAGGGTGGGTGGCGCTGCTTCCGACGCGGTTGAGGTGGGCGCGGTTGAGGTGGGCGTGGTCGGTGGGGGCGGCAGTGGGGCGTAGCGGCCGATCACCTCGCGGAAGGCCCAGTACTTCGGGGTCGGGTTGCCGGCCTCATCCATCGGTGCGTCGTAGTCGTACGAGGTGACCGTCGGCCGGTACGCGCCGTCGTGCACCTCACCGCCCGCGTTCGCGCCCGCCCAGAAGCCGAAGTTCGTCCCGCCGTGCGCCATGTAGAGGTTCACCGACGCCCCCGCCGCCAGCACCTCGTCCAGTGCCGCGGCGGCGTCCTCCGGAGCGCGGACCACGTGCCGGTCGCCCCAGTGGTCGAACCAGCCGTCCCAGAACTCCATGCAGAACAACGGGTCCCGCGGTCGGTGCCGGCGCAGCTCGCCGAACTGGCCCGCCGCGTCGCTGCCGAAGTTCACCGTCGCCAGCGCCCCGTCGACCATCCCGCCGGTCAGGAACAGCGCCTCGCCGCCGTCCGACGTGAACAGCGGCACGTCGATCCCGCGTCGCACCAAGCCGTCGCGCAGGTGCGCCAGGTACGCCCGGTCCGAGCCGTAGGAGCCGTACTCGTTCTCCACCTGCACCAGCACGACGTTCCCGCCCCGCGTCACCTGCCGCGCCGCCACCTCGGGGATCAGCACGTCGAACCAGGCGTCGACGTCGGCCAGGAAGTCCGGGTGCGCGCACCGCGGCGGCCCGGACAGCCACCACGGCAGCCCGCCGTTCTCCCACTCAGCGCAGATGTACGGGCCGGGCCGCACGATCGCGTCCAACCCCGCCGCGGCGGCCAGGTCCAGGAACGAGCCCAGGGCGTCCAGGTCGCGGTACCGGCCGCGCCGGGGCTCGTGCAGGTTCCACGGCACGTACGTCTCGACCGTGTTCAACCCCATCGCGCGCAACACCGACAGCCGTCGCGGCCACTGCGCCCGGTGGCTGCGGAAGTAGTGCAGCGCGCCGGACAGCACGCGGTGCGGCCGTCCGTCGCGCACGAACTGCCCGTCCTCGACGGTGAACGCGGTCATGACCCCTGCCCTTGACAAAGTGCGGAAAGCGCTTTCACGATGCGGCGCGTGGAACCCAGGCGCATGGCCCTCAGCACGCTAGGAACCCCCGACCGGTCGCTGGCCGACGCGGCTCGGCTCGCCGCCGACGCCGGCTGTGCCGGCCTGGAGATCCGCGTGCACGGCGAGGTGCACCCCGACATGGACCACCGGGCCGCCCGCGCGGCCCTCGCGGACGCGGGGGTGGAGGCCGCCTGCCTCGCCGGTTACGCCAAGGTGTGCGCGCCCGGTCCGGACGAGCCGGTGGTGGCCGAACTGCGCGCGCTCATCGGCCTCGCCGCCCGCTTGGGCGCGCCCAATGTCCGCGTCTTCCCCGGCGGTGACGCCCCGGCCGGTCCGCGCATCGCGGCCGTGCTCCCGGACCTGCGCGCGGCGGGCGTGCGACTGCTCGTGGAAACCCACGACACCCGCCCGACCGGAGTCGAAGCGGTGCGCTTGGTGCGGCCGTTCGAAGACCCCGATCGGGTGGCGGTGCTGTGGGACGCGCTGCACCCGTGGCGACACGGCGAGACCCCGGCCGACACCCGCGCCGCACTCGGCCCGTACCTGGCGTACTTCCAGGTCAAAGACGCGGTGAGCGCGACCGACACCACCCCCGTGCCACCCGGCGAAGGCACCGTCCCGCTCGGGGAATGCGCGGACGCGCTGGCCGACTGGACGGGCTGGGTGTCCCTTGAATGGGAGAAGCCCTGGTACCCCGGACTCGGCCCGGTCGACGCACCGCTGCGCGCGGCCGTCGAGTGGTTCCAGCAGTACGCGCACCGGTCCTCCGCCTGATCTCGACTGGGAGGATCGTTCGTTCGAGCGAAGGTCAAGTCAATCAGCAACCGATCAACCGATCGGAAACGAACAGGCCGCCGCGCGCCGCCCACCCCCTGGGGCCACCGCCCTCGCACCGGCCGTGGCTTGGCCCGGACCCGTCACGCGGCTGGTCGTCGCCGCACCGCTTGCGGCCGGCCGGGACTCGCCGCACCGCTTGTGGCCGGCCCGGACCCGTCACGCGGCTGGTCGTCGTCCCACCGGGCGCAGGTGTGGGCGTCGGGGTGGGTCCGAGCGTGCCGCGTCGCCCGGGAGGTCCGGTGTGTCCGGCAGGTCCGGTGTGTGCGGTGGGTGGCCGGCGGCGCGTCCGCCGTCCGGGTCGCGCCGGCCCCGGTGCACCACCACCAGCAGCAACAACCCGAGCAACACGATCGCGTGCGAGGTGACCCGTCCGACCGACACGACACCGCCCACGAGATCCCGGAACGAGTAGACGCCCACGACCACGACGAAACCCGCCACGACCGGCAGCATCCCCGACGTGGCGCGCGGGCGCAGCGCCGTCCACAGCAGGCCCAGGCCCAGGGCCAGGTTCCACGCGGTGCTCTCGTTGAACAGGTGTCCCGCGCCGTGCGCGGCGGCCGGGTTCGCGCCGAGCAGTTGCGACAGGCCCAGCGTGAGCTGCGCGACGGCCACCCCGGCCAGGCCCAGCCTCGGGTACCAGCCGCGGGTCGGCACCCGCGCCAGCACGGCGTCGGTCAGGTCGGGCACGGCCGCCACCGGGCGCAGGCGCAGCGCCCGGGTCAGCGTGGCGGCGTGGTCCGACCAGGCGCGGCACGCCGGGCAGCCGGACAGGTGCAGGTCTACGGTCGCGGCCGGCACCGGCTCCTCCTCGCCGTCCAGCCGCGCCGACAACGCCTCCCGGCAGGTCTCGCAGTCCACAACCACCTTTGTCGTCCGCGGGGACGCGGAAGTTCCCGGGGGTGGCCGTGGTCTAGCCTCGGTGCCGTGTCGATCAAACGCGACGACGACGCGGTGACGGCCCTGGCGATGGCGGCGGGCGGCGGTGACCGGGCCGCGTTGGAGCGGTTCGTCCGGGCCACCCAGCGGGACGTGTGGCGCCTGGTCGCCCACCTGACCGACCCGGGTCGCGCCGACGACCTGACGCAGGAGGTCTACCTGCGGGCGCTGCGCACGCTGCCGGCCTTCGAGGGCCGTTCGTCGGCCCGGACGTGGCTGCTGTCGATCGCCCGCCGCACGGTCGTGGACCACCTGCGCGCGGCTGGCGCCCGACCCGCGATCGCGTGGGCGGTGGACGTGCGCGACGCCTCCGACGCCCGCCGCCCCACCACCGGCTTCGAGGACGTGGTGGAGCTGAACGTGCTGCTCGCGGGCCTGGCCCCGGAACGCCGGGAGGCACTGCTGCTGACCCAGGTGCTGGGCCTGTCGTACGCGGAGGTCGCCGAGGTCTGCGGCTGCCCGGTCGGCACGATCCGCTCCCGGGTGGCGCGTGCGCGCGAGGACCTGATGCGCGCCGAGAACGCCGAACGCACCGGCTAGCGCCGCACCCGCCACAACACCGCGCGGTTGCCCTCCTGGCCGACCACGACGCCGAAGTCGTTCAGCCCCACCGGGAAGCCCTCGCCCAGCCACACCACCCGGCCGGCGCGCCACAGGAACGCCCGGGACCCGCTCCACCCCACCACGTCCCCGGAGTCGGACACGGCCACCGCGCCCGACGGCGCGGGCACGTCCAGCACGACCGCCAGACCGTCGCGCCACAGCGTCGCCCGGTCACCGGTCCGCCCGACGACGTCCCCCCGCTCGTTGACCGCCTGCTTCGACGACGACACGGCCCCCGCCCCGCCGGGCAGCACGGTCACCGCGTCACCGGCCCACCGCAGCGGCCGGTCGCCCCGGTTGCCCACGACGACGCCGGACTCGTTGGCCGCGGTGACGGAATAGCCGCCGGTCCCGGGCGCGTCGGCCAGGCGCGAGCAGGAGGTGCCGGAGCACTTGAACGCGTACACGTCACTGCCGAACATCGGCAGCTTCGACCCGGCCACCAGCCCGCCGTCGGTGATCACCCCGACGCTCAGGTGCGACCCGGACTCGCTGAGGCCCTGCACCGAGCCCCGCCACACCGCCGCCACCTCCTGGTGGTAGCCGTACGGCGAGGTCGAGTAGGTCATCGGCACCGCGCCGGACGCGTTGATCGCCGACGCCACCACGTACCCGGCCCCGCCCGGCGTGATGTCGGTCGTGACGCCCTCGTGCCAGATCCGCGGGTGCCGCGCGTACGGGCCGGTGTCCCCGCGCTCCAGCCGCAGCACCTGGTCGCGCCGGTTGAGCGCGACGGCGTCGCCGGGGCCCGCGTCCAGGACGCCGCCGTGCCGCCACAGCACCGCGCGCCGCCCGTCCGGGCCGGTGCTGGTGCCCGCGACGTGCCCCCACCCGTTGACCGCGACCGCCTCGGTGGCGGTGTGGCCGGGCAGGGCGGGCAGGTGGGTGATCCGGACGCTGTCGGTGGTGGCCGGCGCGGTCAGGGTCGCGGCCAGCAGCAGGGGGACCAGCATGATCCCGACGCTAGCGGCGGGCCGGGCGCGACGGCTTCTGCCGGACAGCGCAACCCGATAGCGCTCTGCGGTGTCTTGGTCACCGAGGGGAGTGGCGGCCGTTGAGGTGCCGTCACGTGTCCGGGGAGTGATTCCATGACCCGAAGGAGAACACCGCTCCTGCTCGCGGGGGTGGTGGCGGCGTCGGTCCTGACGACCGCCGGGGCGCAAGCGCAGCAGCCGCCGCTCGACACCGGCTCAGCCGGCTCGGAGGGCACGGTCACGCTGATCACGGGGGACCGCGTCGAGGTGCGCGGGGGACGGGCGCGGGTCAGGCCGGGGCCCGGCCGCGCGGACGTGACCTTCCACCAGGTCCGCGACGAGCGCGGCCACCTGCACGTGCTGCCCTCCGACACCGCCGCCGACGTGCGCGGCGGGCGGCTGGACGGGCGGCTGTTCGACGTCACCGGCCTGATCCGGGCCGGCTACGACGACCGGTCCAGCCCGGTCACCCCGCTGATCGTCACCGGCGGCCTGGTCGCGGGCGAGCCGTTGACCAGTGTCGGCGGGCACGCGCTGGAGGTGCCCAAGGACACCGCGTTCTGGTCCGGCGCCCGCGCGGCCGGCGTGGACCGGGTGTGGCTGGACGGACCGGTCACCGCGACGCTGGACCGCAGCGTCCCGCAGGTCGGCGCGCCCGAGGCGTGGCAGGCCGGGCACACCGGCGCCGGCGCGACGGTCGCCGTCCTGGACACCGGCGTGGACGCGACCCACCCGGACCTCGCGGGCGCGGTCGTGGCGGCCAGGAACTTCAGCCGCAGCGACACCACCGACGACAACTTCGGCCACGGCACGCACGTCGCCGCCACCATCACCGGCGCGGGGAAGTACCAGGGCGTCGCGCCGGACAGCAAGCTGTTGTCCGGCAAGGTGCTCGACGACTTCGGCGGCGGCCGGGAGTCCGACATCATCGCCGGGATGGAGTGGGCGGCCGGCGCGGGCGCGGACGTGGTCAACATGAGCCTGGGCAGCCCGTGGCCGTCCGACGGCACCGACGTGCTGTCCTTGGCGCTGAACAAGATCACCGCCGACACGGGGGCGCTGTTCGTGGTCTCGTCGAGTGATTACTTATCCACCCATTACTGATATAATTGATCACGTAATGGGGATTCGCCATGCGAGTTGGATATGAACGGCTATCCAAAGACCGCTCCCTACGAGGCATCAACGTCGAGATCCAACGTGAGGAGATCGACGAATACGCACTCGCTACCGGTGAGCCTATCGGCCGGCACTTCTGCGACAACGACACGAGCGCGTCGGAGTTCGCCGTCAAGCCACGCAAGGACTACCTCGAATTGATCGCGCTCATCAAGCAGGACGCGGTCACCGAGGTGATCGTGACCGAGATCCCCCGTCTCGGCCGCCAGACGGAAGTTGCCCAGGAGCTGATCCGGCTCAGCAAGGCCACCCGCCTCCAGTACATCTCCACCACGGACGGCGCACGCTACGACCTGCACACGCCGCGGGGACGCAAGAGCCTGCGGGACGCCATCAGCGACGCTGAGTTTGAGTCAGACCAGAGTTCCGCCCGGCAGCATCGCAAGAAGAACAAGCAGGCCGAACAGGGCAAGTACCACGGCGGCCAACGCGCCTACGGCTACGAAGGCGCCATCCGCGATGTCGACGAGATCCTCCTCAACCCGGGCAAAGTCGGGCGGGCGTTGGTGCCGCACGAGGTGGCCATCATCAAGGAGTGCGTCGCCCGCATCATCGCCGGCGAGCGGCAGACCGACCTGGTCCGCGACCTGAACCAGCGTGGCATCACCACTGCTGAAGGCGGCAAGTGGCGCAATGGCAACCTGCGGCGGGTGCTCACCAAGAAGAAGCATGTTCAATGGGGCGATACCGAGCACGGCACTCGGTCACACCACGGCAAGGAGTACGAGGGCCGCTGGCCGTACATCATCACGGCCGAAGAACACAGCGCGATGCTGGCAGCGCTGCGACTGAAGGCCATCAACACCAAGCGAGGCATGATCAAGGGCCGCCAGTACCTGCTCAGCGGCATCGTCCGCTGCGGCAAGTGCGGTCAGGCGATGTACGGCAACGGACGCGGCCGGGAGAACGGGGTGTACCAGCGGCGCTACGTCTGCAAGCGCCACGACAACCACGGTGACGTCGTGGGCTGTGGCAACGTCCGGCGTGGGGCCGACCCCGTGGACCTGCTGGTGAAGCAGCAGGTCATCTACCGCTTCGACAGTCCCGCGGTGGCCGAGGCCCTCGCGCCAAAGGCTGACGCCGCCGAGGTCAAGGAGCTGCTAGAGCTGCACACCAGGCAGACCGTGCACCTCCAGAGCCTGGCTGCCGACTACGGCATCGGGCTGTTGACGCGCGAAGAGCTGGTCGTCGCCAAGGCAGCCGCGCAGCAGGCCCTAAGTAATACTGTCAGGGCGTTGGCTAGGTTCCAGGCCCACAAGACCGCCGCAGCCGTGCCTGCCGGCCAGACGCTGGCCGAGGTGTGGGACCAGGCCAGCATCGAGTGGAAGCGCAACGTCATCCTGCTGCTGGTCGACCACATCGTGATCATGCCGAGCCACCCTGGCGGCCAGACCTGGAACGGCTGGCGGTTCGATCTGGACAAGGTCAGGATCGTCTGGCGAGTGTGACGAGGCGCACCAACGCTTGGATGACCTGCGGATCCTTCACTCTGACAGGAACACCGCTAGCCTTGGTTGATTTTCGCACTGATGCAACTACCTTATCACTCACAATGACACTCTCGTGAACTACTTCCATGTAAGCACATAACTAGCATCTTTTCAATCTCAAGTGATCGGCCACACCAGTAGCACTAGTCAGATTACTAATTCGCACCGTTCGATAGCCGCCATCAAGCCCCGCCTCGCCGTAGAGGGGTGCACGAGCTCTCCGGTCACCCAGTCCGATGAACCAGAGCCGAAACGCCATCTTTCAACCCGCACTGAGCCGACTCGCCCAGCCCCAGCCCGCCGAACACTTAACGTCTTCCGTCATCACACTACTCGTCGACAGATGGAGGCGAGCGCTTTATAATCGCCCATCTCGCAAAGCCAACCAGGAGAGCAAACAGTATTAGCACACCGAGGACAATAGCTATAGAAACTAGCCGATCAGGCGCAAACTTTCGAATGAATAGCACTCCCGCAGACACCCACAGAAGCACCTGAGCATAGCCTATGATGCGATGCGAACGCTGATTTATGCTGCTAACCAGCGTTGATGGCTCTCGCACAAGCAGGAACGCTGCGGCGATCGACACTGGAATGAATATTGCAGATACAACAGGGGCGGCAGTGCGAAGATTTACTTCATCGGAGGCGTCGGGGCTACCAGCGTCCGGCCACCACCGTACGAGGTAGGTCAGCATGGCCAATGCAGACCCAACTGACAATAGCAGTATAAATCTGGTAACCGCCCGTCTAAGCGGAGTTGGCCGAATAGGGATGTAGAGCTTGCGGAATTCTTCACCCCCCACACCGCGACGCTGCGGCATTACCACCCTCAGCGACATAATCTCCGGCGTGATCCGCACCCTGCCCGTAGTGAACACCCCCGAAGGCTCCCTCTTTCCCGTATCTGACCTGTGTCTCCACTCTTTCTGAAGCTGCAAGTGAGGGTCGTCAACTCGAATAACCACATGATTTGAACGGGCATCTCCAACGACTATATGTTCCTTCACATAGGTGCGAAATCCAGGATTGTCGATCTCGCGCGTGGATCGACGATACCTATGTATCGTAAGTTCGGTCTTTCGCACAGTCTTAATCATGAAGCTCCGATCGACAGGAACTTCGCAGTCCGCGATAGCATTCCAATACAGTCCGCAGCGGCCGTAGGCGCGAAGTATTCTGGAAGCTTCATCCTCATTGTCTTCAGTCGCCGCTCTAATCGTGCTGACGAAATCGTGCAGCGCATCGAGGTGAGCGTCTACATCGGCAGCGTTACGAGCATTGAGCCAACTCATGATCAGCAGAGGATTCGTCGCTCCGCTGAACTCGTAAAAGGGTGTCCGATCGCCTATAGCGTCACGGATACCGTCAATCCTCCGCGAGAAACGCTCCTCAACCCACGCGCGACTGATACCGAGACCCTGCAGCGTCAGACCAAGGTACTCTGTAGTAAGTTCGATCTCCTGGGCCCGAGTTAGTTCATCGCTCGTTGTCAGACTCGTCCGCAGCTTCGTAAGCCAAAGCGGTGGCTGAAAAGCACAGACTGCGGTCAGCGCACGTACGACAGCCTGCGCATTATCGCCGGAAAACAGGCGCTCCGACACAGCCCACTGTACGACAGCAAATGCTTGCCATTCTGACTGCACTCGACTATCGAGAAGTGTTGCAGGCTTTCCAGCGACCGTAACGTCGAAGTCAAGCAGCAACTTCTTCTCAACGGATCCAATAGGAAGACTCAGAAGAACGGTGGGACGGTTTCCTGCACGTTCTAGTGTGACAGACTCAAGAATAGACTTGAGAGCGCCCACCTGAACTGATCGACGATGTTCTCCCCAGAGTTCGCTCGACAAATTGACTTGCTCCACAGCTCGTAGCCGCCACGCCGCAGGAGCCGTCAGTAGGTTAAATAGTACACTCAAGTCCGTACGAAGATCCCATGGTGGAACAGGAGCGGTGAGTAGAACCATCTGTTGCGACTGTCGGGCAGTCTCGACATGTTGCCGCGCCGGACCCTCCTCAGAATCGGACGTGCGGCTTGGCGCCGCATCCGGCTTAGGCGAGTCCGGAGGTTCGCCAGTGGCCCGAGGACGCTGATGTTCATGGTTCATGGCCGCCTCCGTCGTTACGGCAATGCGTGTGCCCGAGCTGTGAAGCGACGTGACCGTCAGGATCGCGGGTTTCTGCCCGGTGGCGATCACTTGACAGCCGATCGCCTTCCGCCTGTTTCTTGGCGTGGAACCCAGGGGAAGTTCCACCACCACCACCACCACCACCTTGCCGATCGAGGAGACTGCTCTAGTCATGACCGGTGCAAGCCTTCAGGGACGCCGTCGCCCGATCGAGGGACGATTATCTACACGGAGTTATCGAACCATTGCGTTCTGTAATCGAAGTGTTAAGATGATCTTATGACCGTTGAAAAAAATGAGGACCGACCAGAACCGCCATCCCACAGCTGCGTGACGCGCGTTACACTTAGCCTAGCCGTGGTGCTGCAGCACCACCCCGGCCTGCATGGGGAGAAGGTGGCAACGATGACCGAGCCCCAGGTCATGCCGACGACAGAGGTGCAAACGGACGAGAACACTCGGGACTGGGTTGGCCCCTTGAAGAACCCAATTATCGAGAGCGTATCGGATGATTACGAAATCCACCGAGATTCGCTACAGGACGTGAAGTTGAGCGATCTCGATGACCATGGACACTGGCTCGCCGAAGGAAGCTGAGCCACCCGCCTCTCTGCTTAGCAGGGAGGCGTTTTGCTCGCGAAAGCGCGAAGCCTCAATTGAGCGCGCATTCGATCGCGTGCCAGTCAATGCGAGACGCCTATAAAGCACTGCTCATCGCCACGCAGCCGCCCGGTCTAGCTGAATTTCTTCCGCTGGTTCAGAATAGCCCTGACACACTGCTGGACCGAGGCTGTCTCTGCGGAACTTAACCGCACGCCCTCATGGAGAGCCAACTCGCTCACCATGACCTTCTCCCAGCTGTCATGCCTGGTGCGATCCATCAGTACCGCGACGCGGTAATCGTCAGGGTCTTGGCCGAGTACCGTTGCTATCCTGACCAAAATTCGGTCTCTCGGATATTGAACGTGTCCTGCGCTCAGCTTCGTGATGTAGCTGCGATGGACCCCGCAGCGAGCCGCGAGTTCAGAGCGGTCAGCCACGCCAGAGTGCAGCAGCCCTCGCTCAATGAGCTTACCCACATGTGTGCTAGCAAGCACTATCGATCGCGGCACGTTGGAACTCCCATAACGCTATCAATCGTATCATTGCCATCAGATAAGTCAATCAATTTCCCCAGATAGGCAGTGGGATGCGGCGAGCAGGCGTTTAGTGCAATGCAAACCGCTTTCAAATTCGCCCGTCGCTCTATGCCTTTGAAGGCGACTTGAACATTTTCCTCTTGCATTAATCCGCGATCCGTGTTATAAACAATGATGTCGACCGATGGCCGAAGTGCTTTTTGGCCCTGGTTGTTGCTAAATCATTCAACAAAGTCAGGAGGCAGATGGGCGATGTACCTCTACATGTAGCAATACCGCGTTCACCGCAAACCCGCGCCAAGGACGGTGAGTGCCTGACCGGAGATCGGCCATGAGCTGGGATGCGCTGTCCCTCGTCATCATGAGCGGACTCGGCAGCGCCGGCGTCGCCCTCGTCTTCTACGTGCGTCACCGCGATCAACGCGCCCGTGACGCCAGTCGGGTCACCTACCGCGTGGAACTCCCGACGGAGCTAACCCTCGACATGGTGACGGCGTTCACCCGGAGCCTGACCACGCTGCGCCCACCAGCTGGCTCACTCCTCGGCCGCGACAGCGTGGTGTTCGAGGTCGTTCGCCGCGGTGGCACCACGCTCCAATGGCTCCGCGTACCGCAGCGCCGAGCAGCTCACGTCCTGGCGCAACTCCGCGGCCTTATACCGGGCGTCCGAGCCGAGCACGTCAAACAACCGGCGTTGCCGGAGTCCACTTGGGTCCGCGAACTCCAGCTGCCCATCATCGGGAAGCCGCTCCGCACCGACCAGGCCGAGTCCTTCGCCTCCAGCCTGTTGCATGCCGCCGCGACGACCACTCTGGATGAAGGGCTGGTCTACCAGCTGGTGGTCTATCCCTTGGGAACCTCAGCCAGCCTGCCGACCAACCAACCGCAGGGTGCCACAATCGGGCCGCGGTGGTGGCAAACGTTCACCCGCACATTGGCGCTGGTACTGCCACAGCCGCCGCGCGACGTTCGTCCGGCATCCGAGCAGCGGATGAAGCTAAGCGAACCCCTGTTCGGCGTGGCCCTACGCATCGGTGCCCGCGCCGGTCATCTCAGCCGCAGCCGGCAGCTGGTCAGTCAGATCATCGGCTCGGTGCACCAGCTCGACCGGCCCGGTGCCGCCTTCATCACCCGGCACCTGTCCCAGTGGCGAGCCGTCCGGCGGCTGAGGCGTGCCACCACCCCCATTACGCGGGCGCCGGTCTACGTCAACGCCCGCGAATTGGCCACGCTCCTGGTCTGGCTGGCCGGTGCCAACGTGCCGAATCTGGCCCGCGCCACCGGACGCGACTTCCCACCGGCCCGCGAGCTGCCGTCTGACGGGTTCGTCCTCGGCCGGGCAACCTACCCCGGTCTCGAACGGCCCATCGCCGTCTCCCGCGCCGACGCTCTCATGCACACGCTCGTGACTGGCCCGACCGGCTCCGGTAAGTCCACGCTGCTGCTCAATCGCATGAAGCAGACCGTCGACGCCGGGCACGGCCTGATCCTGATCGACCCGGGCGGTGATCTGGCAACCGATCTCATCAACTGCCTGCCAGCCCACCGCACGAACGACCTGATCTACCTCAACCCAGCCGATGAACAGGCCGTCGCGCTCAACCCGCTGGCCTGCGCCCTGGAGGACGCCGAACTGGTCGCCGACCAGATGCTCGAACTCATCCGCGACCGGTCCGACTCCTGGGGTGTCCAGATCGACGAAACGCTCAAGGCCACCCTCGTCCTACTGGCGGCTAGCCCTGACATGACGCTGACGGAGATCCCGGCGGTTCTCCTCAACGCGAGCTTCCGTGCCCGCCTCCTGTCCCAGCTTGACCCGGTATTCGCCCCCACGGTGGGAGAGTTCTTTGCCCGCTACGAATCCCGGAGCCAGCCGCAACAGGCCCAGGACGCTGCCGCCGTCCTCAACAAGGTCTCCCCCTTGCTGGACCGGCGCCCCATCCGCGCCATGCTCGGCCAAGCCCACCCAACCTGGAGCATGCGCAGCGCCATTGACGAGGGCAAGATCCTGGTTGTCTCGCTGCCCAGTGGCGTGGTCGGTCCGGTCGCAGCTGACCTCATCGGCGGCATGGTGGCGCAGATGGCCTGGAACGCTGCCCTGGGACGAGCCAGCCTCCTGCGCCAGTCCCGCCGACCCGTCAGCCTCGTCATCGACGAGTTGCCGCGGTTCGTCCGTGGCGGGGTCGGCCTGACGGACCTCCTCGCCCGCGCCCGGTCGCACGACCTTGATCTCACCGCTGCGGTCCAGCACCTTGGCCAGGTCGATGCCCAACTGCGCGCCGCCCTGCTTAGCGAGGCCCGCAACAAGGTCATCTTCCAGCCTGCCGCCGACGACGCCCAACTGCTGGCCCGACACCTGCTCGGAGCCCGGCCGGAAGACCTGCTCGGTCTGGCTCCGCGGACGGCCTTCGCCTCGCTCGTCGCGGGTGGCCGGGTCAGTCCGCCCGTCACCATCGCAACCTTTCCACCGCCCCAGGCCACCGGTTTCGGTGACGCCGCCCGAGCAGCGTCGAGGGCGCAGTATGGCCGTGACCGCGGTGAGGTCGAGCAGGCCATTCAGGACCGTCGCCGCACGGGCGGGATGCCCGGTCCCCGGCGGACCCGCCGGCTGTCATGACGACGCCGCTCTGTCCGCAACCCTGTCCCCTCGTGGTCTGAGCTGTTGCGCGTTTTGCGCTTGGCAGGGCCGAAAACGGCGATCTGTGCGTACGACTCTCCAGCTCATCCGGCTGGTCTTCACTGCCGTCTCCTGCCGCTGTGCTCGCTCACGTTCATGGCTTAACCGGAGAACTCGAAATGTCTCACCACCGCCGTCTGACCGGCTCCCGGCTAGCGCTCCTCAGCGATCGCCTCACCACACGGGATCGTCAGGTGCTGCGGAGTCTCGCCACGATGCACGCTGCGACGACGGACCAGGTGGCGCGCTGCGTCTTCCCTCGGGCACCATCCGCTCTGCGCCTGGCCCGCCGGCACCTCCACCGCCTCGACACGTCAGGATTAGTGCACCGCTTCGCCGACCGGTCCCGCGATCGTTTGGTTGGCACACCCGGCCACGTCTACGCCCTGACGAACGCCGGTCTGCGGCTGGCTGGTGGTCACCACGCCCTGGGCCATCGGCAGCGCCACGCTTGGCGCCCCACCCCCACCTTCCTGGTCCACCGGCTGGCCATCTCGGAGCTGTTCGCCCGGCTGAGTGAGCAGCAGGCCAGCGGCGGCCCCATCGTGCGGGAGTTCCTGGCCGAACCGGACGCCTGGCGGTCCTACCTGGGGCCGGCCGGTGAGCAGTTGGTGTTGCGCCCGGATGCGCTCGTGCGACTGGCGCTGCCGGACGGCCACGAGAACTCGTGGTTCATCGAGGTAGACCGTGACACGGAGACCCGGCCCGCCACCATCGCCGCCAAGTGCCGGGCCTACCAACGCTACGAGGCGAGCGGTCACGAACAGCGCCGCCATGGAGTCTTTCCCGGCGTGGCCTTCATCGTGCCGAGCGCCGCCCGCGCCGCCCAGGTCCATGCCGTCATCGTCCGGCAGCCACCCGAGGTCCAGCCCTTGTTCCACGTCATGCGCGACGACCAGGTCTTGGCCGCCCTGGCTGAACTTGAGCCGACGTTCTGACTGCGTGCTCACTTCCCCTGCGCCAGTCCCGCAACTACGAACCAGGCGTACCCCTGCCCCACCGCCGAGGAGCCGCCTATCAACCAATCCCGAAGGAGTTACCCATGTCTCACCCCCAGCCCCTCAGTCCTGACGTCGTCCGCCTGAAGCGGGAGATCGCCCAAGCCGACGTGCACGGCCGGCCGATCAGCTGCCAGACCGCCCGCGAGCTAGCCAGCTGGTTCGCCGAGGCCCACGGCCCCGGCTTCCGCACGTTCCTCACCACCGGGCTTGTTACCAGCCAGCTCCACACCGAGCTGACGCGGCTGTACGACCAGCGGTCAGAGGAAGCCGGTCACTGGCTCGCCAACTTGGCCCGGTTTGTGCTCAGCCAACCCGTCGACTCGCAACCACGTCGACGCGCCCGGCGGGCAACCCCGGAGGACACGCGATGAACGGCACCACCATCACCGGCTACCTCTACGGGGACGACGCCCACTGTCCCACCTGCATCCACGACCTGTTCGTGCCCTTCGACCTGATCGCCGAGCCGGATCGATCGGCCGAAGACATCCTCGATTACGTGGCTCGTCAGCGCGACATCAACCGCCACGACCACGGTTCCTACAGCTCGTACGACTTTCCGGTGCCGCTGTATCTGAGCGACACCAGCACGGCCGATCATTGCGTCCTCTGTGGACAGCTCCTGCTCGAGCCCTCCACCGACCGTTAGCAACGGTTCGTTGCCTTGCCACGTCCGCTGGAGAAACGCCGATCAGTCGCTCGGGCGGGACAGCCGCAGCATCGCCTGGCAGGCGTGCTTGAGCTCCTCAGAGCGGTCGAACAGCTCCAGCAGCGTCGCGTCCCTTCCCAAGGTGTCGAGGAAGCGGTCGAGCAATGCTTCAACCGCGGACGGGAGTTTCACCGTCTCCGCCACGCCTCTGAGCATGATCCGCGCTGCGTCCACCGATTGGGATAGGTCCCGTGGCTCCGAGCCGTCCGGGTTGGAGGCGAACTGGTGGTCCAACACACGGTGGGTGCGGATCTCCACCACCAGTCGTCCAAGTAGGAACCACGCCAGCTCGTCCCGGTTGGCCTGCTGCTCAACCCGCCGCTGGAGGTGGTCCAACGCCCCGGTGTACGCCCTGATCGCCAGATCTTTGCCGTGCCGATCCGGAGGGGGCGGATCGACCAACTGGTGGCCGGTGGTCAGAACAGGGGCGAACTCCTCCCACGCCAGTCCGATGCCGGTCAACGCCTCGACCAGCTCGTCCCGAGCCGTGCGGCCTTCCTTGGACAGCGGCAGCAAGGACAACCGGTCGCCCATGTTCCAGCCGATGAGGAAATACCAAGGGCTGTTCGCTGCCCCGGTCAACGTCTGGGCTGACGAGGGAGGCGACGGCAGCAGGTTGATAGTTAGGTCTCCGCTGATGTAACCCGCTTGGACGAGGACCTGCATCTCGCCGCTAGCCACGTTGCGTACCGGTCCTGTCATGGAGCTCCCACCGCCGTACGGACATGCGAAGAGGCGACAACCTCACATCATCGCGGTGGCAGAACGCTATGACATTCCCGTGGAATCACATCCGCACTTTTCGGTGTTGACTGATTCGTCATCTGCACCGGCTCCGAGTGATGGAAGCGGTGCTGCGGCATCCAGACCAGCGACCACACCTGCGCTCTTTGTGGGACTAATCCCAGAGATGGCGTTGGCGTGGCCCAGCCGGGTCACGCTTCGCACCTTCACAGCAGGAGGCTGGTCATGCCCGACCAGACACTCACCACACCACCCACCACAGACCGACTCGGTGCCTTCACTTCACCGCTGGCTGTTCCAGCCGTTGTGCACCTGGACGGTGTCGACATCGTCGTGCTCACCGCCACCGGTCGGACCGACGTGTCGGTCTGGGCAGCTGGCGCAGTGTGCCACTTGCCCGCTGGCACTCCGGTCGTGCCGGTGACCGATCCAGCACGGCAAGGCACGGTGCTGCGTCTCGCCCTCGCTTCGCTCAACCGGCTGCGTCAGCAGGCCGAGGAGGCGCTTTGGACGCAGCGAAACCACCACATGTCCACTCTGGACGAAGTCCGCTCATACGCTATCGAGGCGCACGTGGCGGGTGACATCTGCCGTGACGGTCTCAACGCGTTCCTCTGCGCCTTCAATATGACGGAGTACCGGCCCCGGGTCCGCGTCGCCTACACACTGGGCGGCACCTTCACCGTGACCGCCCAGCGAGACGACCATGTGATCGCTAACGCGGTTGACGTCCTCCGGCCCGATTTCGCCGAGGTCGACGACGTCGAATCTGCCACCGCCGAGCACGAGATCATGCTCCGCCTCGTCACACCCACCACGCTCGAGGATGGCTGCGGTGGCTTCACCGTCACCTACGCCATCAACGGCAGCTATGTGGTCGATCACGACGACCCCGACGAGGCCGAGACCGACTGTGTCGGCTACCTCCGGCCCGACCTGAACGGCATCGAAGGTCTGGTGCCCGACACGGCCAGCTTCACCGTCGAATCGGTTACCACCGACTACGACGACTAGCCACTCCTTAAAGCCCCAGGGTTCTCGCCTTGCGAGAACCCTGGGCACCTTCTCTCTCGCTGCGCGGACCGCCCTTGGGCGATGTCACGCCCGCGTCCTCGTTCCGCTCGTTCGCGAGGGCACCGGCGTGGCCTCAGCCGAGGCCACGTCCGCCACCAGAGAGAGCACCGTCATGAACGAGCCGATGACTCCCCGCCCGCTCGGGGAGTTCGCCACTGATGAGTTTCCTCGGCCCGCCGTCGTCAATCTGCACGACGCCGACGCCGTCGTGCTCGGTCTGGCCACGGCCGACACCGCCTGGGTGTGGCACGACGGCACGACCAGCACCCATCCGGCCACCACACCGGTGTCCGAAGTCTCCAGTCCGAATCGTTGCCAGCTGGCTATCCGCCAGGCGCTGTTGGGTCTCAACCACCAACGCGTCCGTGCGCTCCAACAGTGCGCTGAGACGGAGGAGGGGCTAGCCCGCACGCTGCAAGCGATCCGCGCCTACGTGATCACCAAGTACCACGAAGGCATCATCAGCTGGGACAGGCTCAACGAGTTTCTGACCGACTTCGACCTGCGCCCTTACGAGCCGTACCTGCGCATGCAGTTTCGGCTAACAGGCAGCTTTGAGGTCGCCAGCGCCGACACCACGGCTGCTCAGGCGTCCGCGGCCACGGCTCTCACGGTCGCTGGCGCGGGCGGGATCTCTGAGCTCGTGCCGGAGTCATTCACCTACCGAGTTGCCGTCACCGACGTCACCATCCGGCGGCCGGAGATCACCACCCTGCGCGTGCATGTCGGTTTTGACATCACGGGCCAGGCGGTGATCCGCAGCCCCTTTCGCACGCGGGCTCACAACGAGGCCAAGCGTCTGCTCGCCCCGGACCTGTCCCGAGTGCCAGCAGTCGTGCCGGATTCGCTGATCTGCGACCTCCAGGTCGCGCTCGAACTGGGTGACGACGACGCCCCTGGACCTGCGGAGTCGTAAGGCACCTCGCCCACGTCCTGGCCGCCCGCCGGCATGGGCGGACGGCCAGGAAAGAGCCGCGCGCTCTTCACCTTCCGGCGGTCACAACCGCTACCCCGACAACGCCCCGTAGGAGGCACGTCATGTCTGCTGACATCGAGTCGATGTTCAGTGTCCGGGAGATGCCCTGGCACCGCGAAGGCGTGGTGCTGGAGGATTATCCGTCCAGTTGGGCCGAGGCCCGCACTCTCGCCGGACTGGACTGGGAGCCGCAGACCGAACCGGTCTTCGCGCTTGACGGCATCGACGAGGACGGTACGCCACGCTACGAGCCGATTCACGGCTGGCAACGCATCGTCCGCTCTGACACCCACGCCACCTTGTGGGTCAACCAGGACAGCTACGAGCTGATCAACCACGACGCCATGGGCGAGATCGTGGAAGCCGTCTTGGCCCAACCCAACGTGAAATGGGAAACCGGCGGTGTCCTCGACGACGGCCGCGCCGTCTGGGTGCTGGCCCTGCTCGATGAACCGATCGAGCTGCCCGGCGACGACACGGTCACGCTGCCCTATCTCGCGATGACCACCCGCCACGGCAAGCCCGGTGCTTGCACCCTGCGCGCCACGGCGGTGCGCATCGTCTGTGCCAACACCTTCCGGGCCGCCGAGCTGGAAGGCGACCGCACTGGCACCACCTTCAGCTTCCGGCACACCAGGAGCTGGCGCGACCGACTGGACGAAGCCAGGCAGGCTGTCACCGGCGCCCGCCGGGAGATGACGGCCTACGTGGAGCTGGCACGGCAACTGCTCGACATCCGCGTCACGCCACAGCAGCGAGAGCTGTTCGTCACCGAGTTCATCCCCCTGCCGCCCGACGGTCTGGTGACCGACCGCGTCGTACGCAACGTCGAAGATGCCCGTAAGGCGCTCCGCGACATCTTGGTCTCGCCCACCACGGTTGGCATCGCCGACACCGGCTACGGCCTGGTGCAGGCCGCGGGTGAATACCTCGACCACGTCCGCCGCGCCCGCAGCTGGGAAACCAAGCTCGGCCGCACCTTGATCCGGCCTGAGCCGCTCAAGTCAAAGGCCCTCACGCTCGTTCGTGAGCTGACCAACGCCTGATCTGTTTGTCCACCCCGCCCGGACCAGCCGGGCGGCTGGTCCGGGCTCCTTTCAAGGAGCCCTCATGCATCGCGTTGTCCGTGTCAAAGATCTGAGCGACCTGGTCGCTGCCGTTCCGTCGCTACTTGGCTTCTACCCCACCGATTCGCTCATCGTCGTGGTCCTGACCGGCCCCGACCGCAACCATGTCGCGATGACGCTGCGCCTCGACCTACCGCCAGCCGGACAGCGGCGCTCCGTCGTCACGCAGCTGCTTGGCTTTCTCCGGCAGCATGACGACGCGGCCGTCCTCCTGCTCGTGGTCGGTGGTCACGACGAACCGGAACCAGCCAGCGAATCCCCGCCACAGCGTGGCTTGGTGCGCATCGTGAATGAAGGCATGAGCCGCCTGGCTCTGCCGGTAGCCCACCGGCTCTGGGCGTCCACCATTGCCACTGGTGTCCGCTGGCAGTGTTACGACGACTCCAGCTGTAGCGGCATCCTGCCCGCGCCCGACCCGACCGCTATCGCCGCCGAGACCGTCGCCGCCGGCCGCATCACCTACGGCAGCCGCTCGGAGCTCGCCAGCCTCCTGACCCCCGATGACGAGACGACGCTGGCCCTCCGAGCCGAACGCATCGAGCAGCTGCTCGCCGCGGCACCACCAGCTGATCGATCCCGTCCCGATGAAGCTACGAGCCGCGCCCTGCGGCAGTTGTTCGGCGCGATCGACGCCATGCGGCGTGGCACCTTCAAGCCCAGCAACGCGAACATCGCCCGGCTCGCCGTCGCCCTCACCGGCTACGAAGCCCGTGACGCCTGCGTCATGGCGCCGACAAACGAACGCGCCGCCGCCGCCGAACAGCTCTGGCTCACCCTCACCAAAGCGGTGCCAGCGCCCTACCGCGCCGAGCCGGCGTCACTGTTGGCCATGTCGGCCTACCTGCGGGGTGACGGTGCCTTCAGCGCCATCGCACTCGATGCCGCCCAGGACGCCGACCCGGATCACCGTCTGTCCGGCTTGCTCAGGGACGCGCTGAACGTCGGCCTGCCAGCAAGCCACTTGGATGCACTGGTGGCCGGATTTGCCCAAGCCGCTGCCCGCCTGCTTAGCGCTCCCGACGGACTGACGGATCACTGAACAGGCGGTCATCCGGGCTCCGTTCTTACGGGCCGGAGCCAGCGGCTTACCGGAGGGCTTAGGGCCCAACTCACCACCTGAGGAGGCTGCCCAACGGGCCTCCGACCCGGGATGCACGGCTCACGCTGTGCATCCCTTTTATTTACCACAGGAGTCACGTATGCAATTCACCCCCGAAGACATTCACAAGTACCAAGATCTCTGCCGGACCTACTTCGACGAGGAGATTGACGAGGCAACCGCGATCCAGGAGATGCACAACCTCATCTACCTCGTCGCCCTCATCTACCACCCGCAAGCGAAGGATGAACTTGCCCGACTACGCAAAACCAAGGCGGGCAACCCAGATGATGACAAAACCATCGCTCATGCCTCATAGTAGATCATAGAAAGTCCGCCCACTCTCAAGGCGTTGAGCATATAAACGGAGGAACCAATGAGTGAAGTACATCGGCCACGCGCGCAAATCGAGCGAATCCGCCGAGCGCCAGATCCTGTCAATCAACGACCAGGTGACAGCCATTCGGAACAAATTCACCGACCTCGACATCATCGATATCATCACTGAGAGTAAAAGCGCCTTCAAACCCTACAACCGTCCCGCGTTCGACGACATGCTGGACCGCATTGAGCGGGGGGAAGCTCAAGGGTTGGTCGCATGGCATCCGAACCGGTTGTCCCGCAATGAGATCGATGCGGGCCGAATCATCTACCTCATTCGCAGCGGCAAGTTGCGCGATCTCCAGTTCGTTACGTACACGTTCGAAAACACACCTGAGGGTATCTGGATGCTCCAGATGTGGCTGTCCCAGTCGCAGTACGAGTCGGCCAAACTCGGCCGCGAGGTCAAGCGCGGTCTCGACACCAAACTCCGCCAAGGACACTTTCCACACAAGGCCCCACCCGGATACGTCAACTCCGGCCCTTCCTCCATGAAGGGTGAGCGCTACGTCTATGCCGACAAGGAGCGGCTCCCCCTAGTGCGTCGCGCCTTTGATCTAGCCCTTACCGGCGCCTACACCACGGCTGAGATACACCGCGAAATGCTCAGCTGGGGGTTCACCACCGTCCAGCACGGCCGCAAACCCCGGCCAATCACGTACGCCCAGGTCCACAAGATGCTGCGCAGTGTCTTCTACACCGGCTACTTCAAGCACGGTGGCGAACTCCACAAGGGTAACTACCCTGCCATCTTGACGATGTCAGAGCACGAGCAGCTTCAGCGCATTCTAGGCCGACAGCGCGATGATCGGAGTCACCGGCTGACGCGCCGCGAGGACATCCCGTACAGCGGCCTCCTGAAGTGTGCCTGCGGTCTCACGATTACCCGGACGGAAAAACGCAAGTACTACCGCGGCACCAACCGCACCGCGCGCTACCTGTACTACAACTGCACTCGCAAGAGCACTCGTCGCATCAAGTGCCACCAGCCGCGGATGTCCGAGTCACAACTCCAACAGGCGCTTGAGGAGAAGGTATCCTCGTATCGCATCCGAACCGAGTTTCGCGATTGGGCACTGGCCCGCCTCACAACGTACTTCGAGACGCGCACCCGACAGGATCAACACATCCACGACTCTCAGCAGCGCGAGGTCGCCCGTCTGCAAGACAAGCTTCAGGCCCTGGTCGATATGCGTGCTGCAGGCGAAATCGACGCCGAAACCTTCGGCGCTCAACAAATCACTTACAAGAAGCGTATCGCCACCCTGACACAGACACTTAGTCGCGGTGCCGATACCCGGCCCGCATCTCTGGCGGCAACAAAGCACCTATTCGAGGAGCTTGCGCAGCTGGGCGATCGCTTCCGTGAAGCAGATCCGAGGACGAAGCGAACCATCCTAACAGTCATGGCGGACAGAGACTCGAACCTAGCCCTGAGGGACGGAAAACTGGAACTGCAAGCCACGAAATGGCTTGCAGTGATCCACGAGGCTTACCCGTTACTCGAGGCTCAATACCTCGCGACTCGAACCTCATATTTTGGCTCCACCAAGGACAGATTGGCCACTTTGGCGGGAATAATTACTATTTGGTGCAGCACAGTTGACACTGTCGCCAACCTCATTGAGGCCGAAGTGACTCAGGGAAGGAGAATTCTTCCGTTACGCCCGAAGGAGTCACGATAGTGACGAGCAACGTGACAATTCTACGATAACACTCAGCCCACTTTTATACAACGCCGTCAACCACTTAGCGGAATGACCGAACTCAAACCGCCGCAAGGTTTGCCAGAAGCCTGTGCCAGCTGTCAACAAATGTCGAGGTACTGACGAATTTCTGACTAATGACAGACTGACTCTGATTTACCGACTGCGATCTCATGTAGCCCCACGCCCACGGAGCCACCACTCGTGCGACTCAGCCTAATTGCGCGGGTTGACCCAGCTAGATAAGTCCAATTTCCCGCAGATACCGACTGGGTTGCACATCCCGTCGGTTGTTACGCTTCGTCAACACCCAGCGCGAGTAGAAAATCCGCAATTCATTCCGCGCCCTGGTGATCGAGACATAAAATTTACGGCGCTCCTCGTCGAGCTGACTTGTTGTTTTTGATAGCCAGCTCGGAATACTTTCTTCGTCTGCGCCCACCAAGAGCACGATGTCAAATTCAAGTCCCTTGCTCGAAACCGTCGTAGTCACTTCGACTCGGTCGACCTTCCGGGCTCGCTCGGCGAGCTCTCGCACCGATGCATTTCGGAGATCCCCTGTCGTCAGGGCGGCCTGCATCCGTCGTACTTCCAGGGCGTCGTCGGCCAAGGCCACCCGGTCGAGCGCGGAAGCAAGATCGAGAGCAAGGAGGTCCGAGACGAATGAGGTCGCGGGCTCCTGGGTCCGATCCTGGTAGGCCATCAGCAGCTCCACCAGGGCGACGTCGTCGTCCTGCGTCCATCGTGACCCGCGGATGGTTCGCCACCGCCACAACAGGTCACCCAGCCGATAGTGGCTGCGTTCCCGGCCAAGGGCGGCCCACGCGGCCACACCCTCAATGAAGCCGGTCACCAAGCCGAGACGGTAGGTTTCCTCCGTATCCCTAAAGAATGCGGGGATACCGTTTGCACGGAGCAGCTCGGCCGCTCGGCGGCACTGCTCCCGCAGTGGGCATAGAACTGCGATTTCGTGCAGTGACACACCGCGCCGGGCCCCGTCACGCACATGCTGCACAACGTGACGGTATTGATCTTCCATACCGCCGGGACAATAAGTTGCCGAGGCTTGCCCACCCTCGCGATGGCCAGTGATAGGTGCCTTGCCTCGGCGCATCAGGTTGGCGATCCGAATGAGTTCTTGGCCGCATCGATAGTTGTGTTCCAGCTCTACTGTCGCCACATCAGGCTGGCGAGCCAGTTGGAGCAGGAGCTCTGGCTTGGCACCGTTAAATGCATACACCGCCTGCTCTGGATCTCCTACCGCGAACAGTTCCGAGTTCGAAAGGTGGTCGAAGCAGAGCGCCTTCACCAGGCGGTCGAGCCCCGGCGGAAGATCCTGATACTCATCAACATAGATATGCGGATAGGCAGCTGTCAGCACCTGCCGGATCGAGCGATGCCGTTCGACAAGCTCAACGGCGGTGGCAACGACGTCGAGGAAGTCGTACAACCCCTGATCCCGTAGTTTGGCCTCGTACAACTTAGCGGCGAGCTGCACCTCATCACTGTGTCTCGCCCAGTCCTCCGCACTTGCCAGGCGTTCACGATTGATCTTGATGGTTGATCTGACATTCCAGATATCAGCCCCATAGGGAAACGCCTCGTCGATCGCTTCCTCGTACGCTTTGTCGCACTGCTGCTTGCTCGCGATGGTGATGTTCGCAAGCTCTGGACGCCCAATCATCGTGGCATACGGCTCGATGATCTTGCGAAGCGCGAAGCTGTGCACGGTACCAACGAACAACGTTGGTCGATCTTCAACGCCGAGCAACTCGACTCGCCGGCGCAGTTCGTCGGCCGCAGCGTTAGTCAGGGTGATACAGGCTGCACCCTGCGGCTTCTTGATCTTGTTCGCCACATCGAAGGCCAGCCGGGTCGTGAGTAACTGCGTCTTGCCGCTACCCGGTGGTGCCAGGACGACACAATGCCCTTCAGTAGTGAACGCCTCCCACTGGCGTGCGTTGGTTTGGAGCTGGCCAACCGATACGGATAGCGCACTCATCGGCCCACCAAGTAGTCGAGCGCGGTAGCGATGTACTCGGGAGGATGGACCAGACGAAGCGCCAGCCGCTGCGCGTAGCGTCCCTTGCCACCGGCGTTTTTGATCATCTTCATGAAGGCGTCGTGTCCCGGGTCTCGCCCGTTCCACGCCTCGACGGTCGCGGCTGAGGGCGACTTGCACAGCTCTGTCAGCGTCCCGAAGCACGACTCGATGTTGCGCGAATCAGCGGTGAGCAGATCGTGCTCCAAGGTGCGCTGACCCACGAAGATGCCGTGCTCGTGCGGACTCCCGGTCTTGCCCAGAGCGGCCATGAGGGCAGCAGCACGCAGCTGCCCCTGACTCTTGCCTTCCTTATCAATGTCTCCATCAGTGAAGATCGCCCACGGGATACCGAGGGCTTCACAGAACTTCGCGTACGCGGTGAAGTGGGTGCCATGGATCGCGCAGACAGAGATACCGTGCTTGTCCAGGTTGATATCAATCGCCTCAGCCAGCTTCGGTACGAGCACCTGCTCAGCGAAGCCCTCAACGAGCAAAACGCGACGCGCGAAGACCAGCTCGGCGCGGGTGGCGTCAAGGTACCGGGCGATGTCGTCCCACTCGGCGTGGTCCAGGTCCGCGGTGTGGGCTTCGGCCGCGACGGTCCTGCCTTGAACGGTTCGCAACACCACCAGGCTCCGCGGGTCGGCGACGCTGGCGATGTGCGGTGACTGGGTAGTGACGAGCACGGTGCTGGGATGCGTCTGCTCGTCCAGCAGCCGTCGGAACACCAGGCGCTGGAGGTGCGGGTGGAGGTGGGCCTCCGGTTCCTCGATCGCCATCACGACGTGTGCGATGTCTGAGTCGTCGAGAAGGCGGGTGTCGCGTCCCAGCTCGTGCAACACCAGGTAGAGGACGTTGAGGGTACCTAGGCTTGCGCCGCTAAGCGGGCGGCGCGCGTCCCCGTCGATGAAGAGGCGCATGTTGCGGATCAGACGCAGCGGATCGTCCGGCGCCACGGCGAGCTCGGTGTCAACGGCATGGTTCTCGCCGACCATGTCGATCAGCCTCTGGCCGATGTTCCCGCCCAGCTCTCTGACGACATCGAGCTCGTTGAGCTTGGTGTTCGCCTCCTTCATCGCGTTTCGAACTTCGCCCAGGTCGTCATCCGAGGCCGCCGACGCCGCGCCTTGAAGCAGCGCCCGCAACGGCGAACGCCGCCAGCTTTTGATGTCGGCCTCTACGTCGCGCAGGGCGTGGAGGAACACCAAGTAGAGGTAGCTCCGCACGTCCGCAGGGATGGAGCGCTCGCTGTCGTTCCCGCCGTAGACCGTTCCGCGGTACTTCTGCTTGACGGTCAGGTCGCCAACATCAACGGGCGCGAACCGGTACGTCAGGCGGGCACGCATCGGATCCTCGGCGAGCAGCGCATCCTTGAGGGCCGCGATCAGCCGCTTGTCGTCCTCGAACTCCACGATGTCGATCGAGGCTTCGATGACGCAGCCCTCGGCCATCGGGTCCCAGTCGTCGGAGCCGTCCGAGAGACCGTCCCAGAAGTCCTCCCGGGTCAACTGGCGGTCTGCGTACGACAGACTGCCGTCCAGGATCAGGCGCAGCGCGTGGAGGAGGTTACTCTTGCCCGCACGGTTCTCACCGACAACTACGGCACCAGGAAGCAACCGAACCTCGACATCCGCGAGATTGCGAAAGTTCTTCACGGCCAGTCGATCGATGTGCATAGTTCTCCAGTGCTATTGATCAAGTATACGCGAACGAGAATCGTTCCCGAACTAAACGGCTGACGATTCGGCTGCTTGCAGCGTGATCGATCTACGGTCCCGTGTCGTTACCGCGCGACACGCCTGCCGACCAGCACATCCACTCTTATTACGCCAATCGGGTACAACCGAGCTAGATGTGTAACGAACCGGCTCTAGTGTGGCGGGCGTCCAAACACGAAAGAAGTAGCTTCACCTGGCGAGCCGGCCCAGCCGTCCCCGCGCCGCACGCTGACGCGGACCCGCCAACGGGCCAACGGGGATCCCGACGATCACCGGTGAAGTGCGTTTGAGGTGCGCACCGCTGGTCGTACCCTCATCGCTCGGCCTGGCCGTCAATGTGGGACAGAAGCTAGACAGGCTCGTGGAGCGGACATCTGCGCACTCAAAAGCTTCGCGCCGAGGCTGCACCCCTGGGCTGTGGCGCCCAGCCTGATGGGTGTGGCCGCCTGCAAGGAGTGGCCCGGCGTGAGCGGGGGTTGCGACATGAGCCGATCTTCACGTTCGGTGTAACGACTGTGGGCCACGACCGATAAACGCCCAGGGTGCCGCCTACTTCGGAACTGTCGCCAAAGGCTGGCAATTGCGAGATATTTGCGACTGTGAGACCTAGGGACGGGTTAGCTCCGTTGGGCGTTGCTCGCCCGTGAGGCTCACTGTGCGTTACCTAACGACGTTTGTCGTCCATTGGCAACGTCTTTGCGCAGGTAGGCGGCCAAGTGCCGGTCTGACGTTTTAGGCAGCGAATTGCATTCGTCGCGTAAGCACCCTGCCGTGGAAGCGCTCTCCTAGACGTAGGACCATTCACTCGACAGGGGTCGATTTGCTGACCGAAATCAAGCTGTGATTGACTTCGCGGCGACCAGCTGCATCCGCGGCCGGTCGTACAACTCCATCTGCTCACCCTGGACGATCGGTGGATCTTGCCGACGGCCGGAACGCACCTCGTCCGCGGGGTGGCCTGCCCTGCATGGGGGAGGTGAAATGAGCAGCAACCCCGGTTCCAATGGCGGTCCAACGCCGGAGCAACCCGAGGACAAGCCGGTGCCGCCGAAGGCGGAGACGGAGCGTTCGAGGGGCGACGGTGCGCCGGAGGAGCAGGAGGCCCAGAAGAGGGAGCGATGGCGCAAGTTGTCCAAGGCGGCCCTCTCCTGGGCGCTCCGAACCGCCGTCACCTGGTGGCTTAGCAACCTCTAGCCAGGTGGCGACCTGCTCAACTGCACGTACAGAGGTGGAGGTGAGGCCTCGCCGGGTAGTGGGACTGCCATCCCGCTGCCCGGCACCACATCCCGAGATCACCTCAGGACCGTCCTCCCGCCTCTGCACACCCGGTCATAGGTCAGCCTAACGGGGCTAACCCACACTGACCCTGAAAAAACACGTTGTGCCTGGTCACAGGACCAACGTTACGGAGCCTTCAGTGACCAACGTCCTTGATCGAGAGCTTACGGCCGTGCCAGCGCAGCCGTCGGCTGCTCGCACCCAGGTACCTGGTCCTCCTGAACCCCCGTTCGAGGACCGCGCCAGCGATCTCTTCACCCGCTCTGGACTTGCCGCACAGTCAGACAGGGCTCTTGTCGCAACCTTGCAAGCGGAAGGCTTCGACGGACCGGAGTATCGGGAGTATATAAATAGCGTAGCCACCTACGCCCTGGCGGTCGTAACGGCGTTCATCCGCTCACGCCGGATCTTTCAAGAGAGCGCCAAACTTGGGCGCTCAATCGCTGTGCCAGACTGGTTCGTGCCCGAGGACGCAGATGAGTTGGCGACAGAAACGGTTGCCGAAGGGCTGGCCCTCTTCCAGAGGCAACTCAGGGACGGCCAGTGGGACCCTAACCACGGGGCGTCGCTGACCACTTACGCGATCGGGGCCTGCATCCGATCTTTTCCCAATGTCTTTCGACGCTACGCGCGCTGGCACGGAAGCTGGTTGGATCACACGCGCGCGAGCGGCATTGTGGCGGATGAGTTTTCCCAGAGGGCGAACGCGACGCGTTCTGCCGAGGATGCTGTTATTGCAACACACTCATTGTATTCGGCTTTGGCGAATCTAAGTCGGGTTAAGCGACAAGTCCTGATCCTGAGTGCCGAGGATATGCCGCATAGGGAGATCGCGCAGTGCCTAGGGATGTCCACTAGGGCGGTTGAGGGCCAACTGCGGCGAGCCCGCGCTGAGCTGCGGGAGCGGTTGAGCGATGGCGAGGATCGCCGATCGACTGACCGGAATTGGTCCGCATGGCTGCTGCATGAGCGTTGCTCTGTCGGTCGCTGATCCGTCGAGCCCGAGGCGAAGGCTAAGGTCCGTCCAGTCCCTCAGTTGGTTGACGTCGCGGCCCGGCGAGTCGCACTCGCGCCTGAGGATCTACCCGCCGTCGCGTTGCTGCGGCACGGGTACTTCGGCGACGTTGCAAGCCGACGACCGTCAGCTGCACATGCCCGTATCCCTCCGGCGAGCGCCGCTCCCTGCCCAATCCTCCAAGGGCTGGTCCGCGAGGCCATACGCCGCGGCTACGACGTTCGTGCGGCACCCGTGCTGCGGCATCGCTACCACGAGTTTTACAACTGGAAGACGCGAAGTGCCACTACCAGGGCTACCTGCGCCGTGACGGTGAACTCAACGTCGTCATCAAGGAGTTCGCTGTCACCATCACCATCTTCCAGGCGCACCCCGAGGCAACCTGCGAGCGCAGCGACTGGCTCGTCCTGGCCCTACCTGCGTACCAGTCCAACGGTCGTCAGTACCGCTGGAAGGACGGCAGGCGCCGCACCGTTGCAGCAGTCTGACCGCGGTCCAACCCGAACTGGAACTACGGGCCGATGAAGCCGAACAGGTACGCCTGGCGGCCGAGCAGGAAGCCGAGGGACGGCAGCTCCTACGAGAGCAAGCTATGGAGCGCGCCCGAAAGCTGGCCGAACAGGCCAACTACGCCGGTGTCCTGCGCCAGCAGGCTGTCGACTGGCAGACCGCTCGCCAGAGCAAACGGCAGTACTAGCCGGGGCCGCTCAAGCAAGCATAACGATCGCCCATCGCGACGATTCGCCGTTACTAAGAAGGTGGCTGAGTGACCAAGCCAGGTCCATCGGAGCGACTGCTCACCGGTGTGCTGCCTCGAACTCCTCGATGATGTTCACTGGGATACGCCCGCGGTCGGCCAGCTCGTAGCCGTTGCTCCTGGCCCAGTCCCGGATCGCCTTGGTCTGCTCCTTGGTGCGGGCTTCAGGCACGACTCGGCGCGTCGTGGTCGCAGCTCGACGCTTCGCTCGGCCGCCGCTCCGACGAGCGCCGGCTACGAAGTCGGCCAGGTTGTCACGGAGCATCTTGGCGTTCTCCGGGCGCAGGTCAATCTCGTAGGTCACCCCGTCCAAACCAAATGAGACGGTTTCGCCGTCGTCCGTGGGATTGCCGTCAAGGTCGTCGATGAGCTGGACAAGCACTTTCTGAGCCATGCCGAGCACCTTACTGGTCGAGGGGCCGATCATCTGCAGGG
Organism: Saccharothrix sp. NPDC042600; assembly: GCF_040647305.1. Taxonomy (NCBI): domain Bacteria; kingdom Bacillati; phylum Actinomycetota; class Actinomycetes; order Pseudonocardiales; family Pseudonocardiaceae; genus Saccharothrix; species Saccharothrix sp. NPDC042600. The sequence goes on from NZ_JBEZBW010000009.1 coordinate 91,261, forward strand.
GCCCGACGTTCTTCCAGCGGTACTGACGACCGTTGGACTATGCGGCGAGATGGCCCGCGCCATCCTGGAGCGCCCGATCGAAACCGAGCTACACCATCTTGGAGGTACGCGTACAACCGATCGAGTTCTTCGCCGGTTGTGAAATCTTCAAAGAGGTTCTTACTCATTCCCTTGGGAATGGTCGTCAGAATCTTAACCTTCTTCGCCCCGAATATGTCGCCCGTGTGGGCGATGTAGTTGATCACTTTCTTGTTTCCACCCATGTATACGCAGATGACCGAGAGCGGAATCCCTTCTTCGGCCACGCGCGAGAGCCCACGGATGACCTTCTCGTACTGACCGCGAATCTGGTTGTGCTGGCGGCGAGGTCCGTCCACGGTGATATCGACGTAGTGCACCAGATCTCGTAGACGTGCGGCTGCTTCTCTCGTGATGAAGCTTGCATTGGTGGAAAGAACAATGCGCTCAAATTTGCCTTGGGCGTGCTCGACGACCTTCCAGAAGTGCTTGTAGGCCATCGGCTCTCCGCCTGAGAAGATGATGCGCCTCATGCCGCTCAGCTTGTCGACCATCTCCAGCAACTCGTCTAGAGAACGGGACCTGATGCCCGGCGGTTCCGAACAATAGACGCACTTGAAGTTGCAGTTTCGGGTGAGCTGGAACGTAAGGCTCAGCGGAATATCCATCCCGCTGACAAGTGTAGATGTCGGGGTATCTCCTGCGGTGAAGATCTGGCGCTCATCGTCGAACGTTACTGCCGACACCGTACCCTCCTAGATTGCTTCAATTCAGATACGCAAGCAAGGCTGGACAAGCCCGCTCAACGCCCGAAGGTGGCTCAGCATCAAGCTCTCCATAGACGGACGTCAGCAGGAACACTGCTACCTCGGCCTTATGCCTACCGACCTGCCGGAACTTCGTTAGCTTCGACATCACCTCCTCCGCGCTGGTCGACTGACGCCAAAGAAGCCGCGCATCTCCGTCGTATTTGCCACACACAACCTCAGCGGCTTCGAAGATTGCGCGTGACATGGCGGACGTAAAGGGGTGAACAGCCGGAGCCTCCTGGATGAACAGGGCGAGGTCGCTGGCCGACCCCTCGGCAAGGTGCTGCGGAGCCATCGACGTTCGCTCCGACAGTCTGGCCACGCCACGCCACGCTAGTTCACCCGAAATGTTCTGGTTCAGAATAATACCAACCAGAAAGAGGAACGCACCGTTCTCGGTTGCAGCATTAGGGAGCTTGCCGTCCGGCATCCAGTCAGGCATGGGGAGCCCTCTTTGTGCACACTTCGGCAATGATCCGGCCAGCGATTTGGTCACAATCAGTCACTACTTCATTGTAACAGAACAGGACTTCGCCAGAAATTGGCCGGCACCTGCTCGCGTAGGTGATGTAGCCGAGGATCTCAGCCTCCGAGGAGATTGCTTCGGAGAGGCGGGTTTGCGTCGTCCGACTAGCTCTCCTGGTGGCGAGTGCGGCTGCCGAAGACTGCAAGATGATAAGCAAGTCAGGCCTCCGGAACCGCTCGTTTAGGTCGGCGACCACCTCAACAGGAACGCCGTCGAGGCAGTGAAACACGAACGATGAAAGTACGTACCTGTCCGTTATCACCACCTGTCCTCGCTGAAGCGCAGGCTCTATGACGTCGCGGATGTGGCGAGCACGATCGTCGGCGATAAGTCTGGCGAGATCAGCGCCTCTATAATTCTGTTCGTTGCCAAGGTCAAAGGCATCGGTAGGCTCTTTCGTGAACACCCAGTCATGCGTATCGGCAGAACGGGATCGCAACTGGGCTATCACGGTGGACTTGCCAACATACTTCGGTCCTTCTATGGCCACGAGAAGACCTGTCACGAGAGCCACCCCTTTTCCTGCAAGCGACCGATGACATAGGGAAGCTGCCGATCGAGGCCGTGGGGAAGTGTGTCGTACTCGGCACCGACGGCGGTCAGCCATCCTCTGATCGCCTGTTGAATCTCTGCACGGTAGGCCACGCTTGGAACACGAAGCTTGTCAGCAGACATGTCCATCGTGAGATCAGGCTCCGACAGGAACACATGGTCGTACGTGGACATCCACTCCGACGCAAAGGTAGCGATCGCACCAATTCGCTTCGAACTCGCCACGCTATGGTAGGCGAAAATGTCGGGCATGCTCCGGTCGCAAAGAACCAACGCGAAATCTGCATGCGTCTGAGCCTCTATCTCGGCCTTCACCTGAGCGGCGATCAGCCACGCCGTGCTCAATTCGTTCTGTTCTAGGTTGAGGACAAATGGGCACTCTCGCGCAATCTCGCTAATAACCCGCAAACGCGACGGGCGTAGCACCTTCTCCAACTCTGCGATGAGCGTCGTCTTGCCGGTGGAGTGCGTCCCTGACACGAGGATTTTTGGGCATTGGCGTCTGGCAACTATGCGCTCCATGATGCCACCCCCTCGCAGCCAGCATGTATCGTCTATACATCGCGGCGAGGCTGCGATCTGTTACGCGAAGGGCTCCGCAACCTGGCCTGATTGCCGGGCGACCGTCAAGCTCACACCAGCTTTGGTACTAGCTGTTCGACTACATCCACTCGATCCTTCCTGTTGAACCGTGAGGCGCTGGGCGCCCTACAGATCTCACCTCGCTTCATAGCCAAGTCCCGGGAAGGAGGTGGTCATGGCAAAGGCGATGTTCGTCGCAGACGTCATGACACTCCGTCCGTCCAAGGCTGCAACTGGCTCGTGGCCGCAGTTCCGCCGGCCGGAAGTTCAAGATCGGTGCCAGTGGCCGTCCCGGACTGCTGCCCGGTGCCCTTGGCGACCAGAACCCGACCGAGCTGCATCAGCTCCTGGCCGAGCTCGTCTTCGATCTCAGCCAGCGGCACTGAGTAGGTGGTGGTGCCGCGGCCGGCGGCCTCGTCCATCAACCGCGCGATGTAGCGGCCCAGCGCAGTATTGACGCTCGCCAGCCGGGCGAGGAACAGCAGCTCGTCCTTATCCATGACGACTCGCCTGTCGGATGTCCGCGATGAGCCTCCTGGCTCTGCCGTAGCGCGCCGCGCTGGCGCTGGTGTCCAGCAAGCGGAACCGTTCGAGCAGCTGTGCGCGCTCAGTCGGCACATCCTCGACCGGCCTACTCCCCACCCGCAGGTCGTCGTCGGCCAGCGGCCGATCGCTAGTCACGACTGCCCCACTGCTTCATCCAGATCGACGCGGGTCAGCACCATCACCTGCTGGCCGCCCTCCTGTATCGCCCGAACGGCCTCCAGCGCCAGGATCAGCCCGCTCGCATGATCGAGATCGACCAGGATGACCGCCTCCGTGACGTCGGGGCGGGCCGTCAACACGAACTGGCGGAGCCCGTCGGGCATCCCCACCGCCTCGTCGACGGCGAGATCGGAGAACACCCCGCCCAACCGCAGGCCGTGGCGCTCGCAGTACGTCGTAATCTGCGTCCGGGCTGTCGCGACTGCCGCCTCGCTGGGGTGCTGCCCGCACACGTAGGCGTAGGCGACGCCTCCACCAGCCAGCGGGAGGACCCCTGGCGACGCCTCGCCATCGATGAACAGCAGGCGTGACGCGGTCTGCCGGATGCGGCGGGTCAGCAAGGCTTGCGCGTTGACGTCTTGGGACAGCTGGTCGGGATGGGGGACCACGACACCAATCGACGTGGGCAACTCCAAGACTTCCAGCAGGGCGCTGAAACCTGGCCGCACGATCTGGTCGGTCGGCAGGCCGCGGTCGACCCGGACGCCCGCGAGCTTGAGGCCACGCGACCGGCAGTAGACCACGATCTCGTGTCGCCAGGCCGCGATCTCAATGGCGTCGGCCTGTTCGGAGGAGAGGTACCCCCAGACCACCGCCGCCGGGGACGACCCGTCGCTGCTGCTGGTGTCTCCGGGAACCGAGACGGTCATCAGCGCACCTCCCCAAGCCGGTCGGCCAGGACGGACGTCAGGGCGGTCATGGCGTGTCACCTGCTTTCGGGTTCGCAGCGCACAAAGTTGTGGACGGCACCCAGCACCGGAGGGCGCGTCCACCGGGATCAGTCGGGGTAGATCCGGTGGGGTTCATCCGGCACCGGGTGCCGGTGATGAGAGTGCCGCTCACCTGCTATTTCCGGCTTGCGGCCTCGCGCATGTTCGTACGAGAAAAACTGGTAAGCGGCTACGCTGCGTACGCGTAACGTGACGAGACCGACGCAGTCGTCGAGGGCGGGAACGGGCGGAGATCGCGACTATGGGCATGCAGCAGGAAAGGCGCCACTGTCGCTGTGGCACGCGGCTCGCCCGTGACAACCCCGGTCCCCTCTGCCATGCCTGCGTCAGGGCCGCGCGCCAGCTGCGGTCGGGGCCGCCCGCTGTGCCAGCTGAGTTCTGGCAGCACCCATCGATGCAGGCCGCACTCACGGCTCGCGACATGGGCGCCGTTATCCGGGCCTTCCGGACGCATCCGTTCCACGGCCGGGACATCCCTCAAGCGATCGTCGCCTCGTGGGGCGGCATCTCGCAAACCAGGCTGAGTCACTTCGAAAACGGCGAGGAGATCAACAGTCTCAAGAAGCTCATGCGCTGGGCGCATCTTCTCGGTATCCCCAACGACCTACTGTGGTTCCAGATGCCGAGTGCACCGCCCGATCCCAGCGTTGAGACCTCGACAGTGCACCTGCCCGAGCAGGCCGCGCTGCCCGACGAGGTGGTGGCACCGTCGCAGCCTGGTCTTGCGCTGTCTGTCGTGATCAACGGGCAGCCGGTGCTGGTGCCGCTTGGTGGGCAGGCCGCCGCCGGTGCACACGGTGTCGTCCTCGACCGCCTCAGCCAGAGCGGTGGGACATCGGGGAACCCTGCTGCCACCGTCGCCCAATGGAGCGAGATGAGTCCGCTGAACCGCCGCTCGCTGCTCAAGCATGGCTTGGGCTTGTCGAGTCTGTCCGCACTCGGTCTGCCCGCAGCGCCGCAGCTCGCCGCCGCCATGGACGACGCCCACCGCTATCTCGACAGCACGGTGGTGGAGTACTTCCGTCGCCAACTGGCTGCCTGCAAGGCCGATGACGGTCGGCTTGGCTCCCACGGAACCATGCCCGCGGTGCTCGGTCTGTTGGGCGCTATTGAGCAGCACGCCCGCGAGGTCAAGCCGGCTGTCCGGCGTGAGCTGCTGGCGGTCGGGGCCGACATCGCCGAGTTTGCTGGCTGGTTGTACCGCGACCTGCGAGATCTCCCCACCGCGCTCTACTGGCATGACCGCGCGATTGAATGGGCGCAAGAGGCGGGTGACATGGCGATGCAGGGCTACGTGCTGGTGAAGAAAGCGCAGCTGGCCTATGACGAGCGCGACCCCATGCGGATGCTGACGCTCAGCCAGGCCGCCCAGCACCCGTCCTATGACCTACCGAAGCGGGTCCGCGCCGAGGCAGTACAGCAGGAAGCGCGGGCGGAAGCGATGCTCGGTGCCGCCATCGACAGCGTCGAGCGCAAGCTGGACGAGGCACGCAACCTGTTGGCCGCAGCCGAAAGCCAGCCGGACGACCGGAGCCTCGGAGCGCACTACGGCCCGTCGCTCCTGACGATGCAGGCGGCCATCTGCCAGACCGAAGCGGGCCAGCCCCGTCGCGCGGTGGCGCTCTACGAACGCACGCTCAACGAACGAACCTTCTCCCCGCGGGACTACGGGTTCTTCCTGTCATGGATGGCCGCCTCACTGGCGCTAGCCGGTGAACCGGATCAGGCTGCTGCGACGGGTGTGGCCTCAGCGCACCGGGCGAAGGACGCCAACTCGCAGCGAACGAAGCGTGAGCTGGTGCGGGTGCTTGACGTCCTGAAACCGTGGCGCAACCGCCCCGCAGTGCGGCAGCTTCAGGAAGCGGTTCATCCGAGGTAGCGATTGAACGTCCGGGGTGCCGCACTTCGTGTCTGAACGTTGTGTACGTAATGGCTCGCGACAATTAGGTCATCCGATAGTGGGGCGAGCGGTACACACAAAGGCGGCCCTACCCGTTCCCCGCCTCGACTCGATCACGATGCCCGAGTCAAACGACGGGACCAAACGCTGCCTCCGCCACACAGCTCGTGGGGCGCACTGCCCCATGACGCGGCACCCTGAACCTCCGTCGGCGACCGTATTACCTGTGCGTCGCAATCCACCGAGCCGTTGAGTCGATCACAGACGCCTGCCACCGCTGACTCTGCGGGTCGGCGTACTCCGGGTCGTCGTGGACGGCGAACCCGTGCTGAGCCCCCTCAAGCTCAACCAGCTGGTGCTCGCACGTCAGCTGGCGGTCAGCCGCTCGGGACGACTCAACGGAGATGAAGGTGTCCTCGGTGCCGTGGACGATGAGGGTCGGGGCGACGATGTCCGCCAAGGCCGCCCGCGGCTGAAGCCAGAACACCTCGTTGAGCATCGGCCGGCCAAGCCGGAAGGTCAGCGAGTGACCGACGTAGCCCTGCTCCAGCAACTGCCGTCCGGCCTTGTCGCTGATCTGACCGGTCTCCCAGGCGCGCTTCTCGTCCACGAACCGCTGCTTGTAGTCGATGAGCGGGTTAAACAGCACCAGGCTGGAGACGTCCTCCGGCACCTTGGCCGTGTAGTACGCCGCCATGCCACCGGAGAAGCTGGCCGCCACCACACTCACCGATGGCTGGTCGACCAACATCCGCAGATGGCCGATCCCAGAGCGGATGACGTTGAGCATGGAGGAGAGCGTCAAGTCCTCCTGGCGCCCCTCGCTCTCCCCATGACCCGGTAGATCGAAGCGCAGGGACGCTGCTCCGGCCTCAGCCAAGCCGTCGGCCAAGCGGGTGAAGAAGCCGCCCTCCTCCCGCGTCACGCCCGCTCCGTGCACCAGCAGCACCGCATGGGACGGCGGACTGGCGGGCGCAGTGAACGTGCCCGCCAGGTGCAGACCGTCAAGGGTGCGGACAGTGGTGCTGGTGCTCTCGGGCGGCATGGCGGCTCCAACTCGTCGGCTGCCCTCACTATCCCCAGCCTGCACAGCCCCAGCAAGATCAAGGACGCGATGCTGGCGCACTCGTCGAGCTGTGTCCGCTCACGCAACCTGTCCGCTCAGTGGTCACGCCGATCCGGACCACTTCGAGGTCGAGGCCGCTCGGGTGCCCAGTCACGATGACTCCCGGGAAGCGGTGCGCCAGCGTGCCACCCTCCAACGTAAGCCCGCGCGACACTCCAACCGGTTCGGTTCAGCCAGACCAACTCACCACCAAGGCAGACAGTAACTCACGTCGCGCAAAACCGACCACGGTCGATGCTAGGCGTGCTCCAAGAACATCGACAGTCCGAGCCCGCGGCTACGCCCTACTGAGTGACGGCCCACCCTCGTCGACACGCCGATGGTAGATCAACACAAGACACGACAGTGCCAAGGAACCATTTTTCATCAACGACAAATAAATCAGAGAACTGACTACGCAGCGCGAGACTGCTCGATCATGATTCGGGTTTGATCTGCCCGCCTTGGCGAGGCTTGCTACCCACGGCGTACCTGAGGCCCGCGCCTGGGGTAGCTCCGGGCGATGCGTCACTATCCGGAAGAGCCAAGGGCACTGCGTGTCACGGTGACGCCTTTGTGTGTGATCGCGTGGAGGGCCTCGCTGACCTGAACGACCTTCGGGTCGATACCGAGGGCGAACTCGCCCAGCTCGGCCCAACCGGGTGCCGGTCCGCTGCGGGTGCGGGACAAACGAACGTCGCTTCATGTCTGATCGCCGCAGGTAGAACACGCCAGTGCCGGTTATCGCGTTGAGGTCACCTCGGCGAACGACTCCTTCGGCGTCGAGCAGGAACGGCCACGGATGGCCCCAGAGAGGGAGTCGAGGGTTCCACCGAACGGGCGACGCGAACGGGTGAATGTCGGGTCCCGACAGGATGATATATCCGCGAATGACGCGAGTACCACCATCTCAGATGCAAACTGAGAGTTGGGGTCGTCCGGCCTCGAGTCCACATGAAAGCGGAGGAACTGCCGTGCTTGCCGATTAGCTTGCCCCTGAGAAGTCCCCCCATTTGATGCCAGTGTCAAGTGCCCGAGGAGACGCTGTCCGTCTCGGACCTAGTGCCGCAGTCGGTGTCGAATGCCCCCGGCAGGTGTGCACGTTGGCGTTATCAAGGCTGGGGACGGTGAACGCTCGCACACGATAGAGGGGGCCAGGGTGAACGTGGTGCGTCCGGCATGGGGACCAGCGTCGGTCACGCACATGTCGCCGTAGGCACTTAGGTATCCCTACTGCCTACGACGCGAACCAGTCGGCCCAGGTTGGCGGTAAAGACACTATTCGTCCCGCCGCCCGACGATGACGGGCGTCGGGACGATGGTCGGAATTTAATCCGACTCTCATCAAGCTTCAATAAAGGAGTCCTAAATGTTGAAGACCATTAACACGTCCCAACTTAACGGCAGAATTAAGCTCCCTGACGGCGACAAGATTCGGTTGGAGACGACACTCAACGCTGTTGGGTCGGACGAGATCCAGATCGCCTTGAAGTTGAAAGGCGTGTCATGGTGGAAGGGAATTCAATCCTCGCATGTAATTCTTTGCCAATGTCAAGACGGTATGTCCTGGTCGGCGGCACATGAATCATACGCGGAATTCACCGACTTGGGTCTACAGCTATGGAAAGCGAAGGAGTTCGGTATACACCGAGCTATATACGAGCTTGAGGACACCGACGCGCTGCAGCCCGGAAACGGCTACACGTTTGTCTGGCTACTAGACTAGCCAAAGCGCTGGCTGGGCCAGGAGCTGAACACGCCCCGGCCCGGCCCAGCCAGTGTTAGCCCGCTACGGGAGCAACCAACATCTGTTCGTGTACAAGTGGCGGATCTGTATGCCAATCACAGTCCACGTCCCAGTCGTAGCCGGAGTGGAACACGCCACTGACGTCGCCGGCGATCTGGAAGTTGGCGCACTCGTAGTACACGACTGGTCAAGCTGGCCTCAGAAGTCGCACAGCAACCGACCATCGCCACGCCGCGTACCAAGCGGAACCGTCACGAGGCATTCTTCTGACCGGACACCACGGCCGCGGCGGCGAGCGTCCCGTCGATCCACTGGATGAACTTCAGCGGCGAGCCGTCGAAGTGCTGGCGGACGCGCGCCTGGATGGCGCGGAATTGGCGGTGCCCACCAGTTGGCTTGGCGGCGGCTCGGCCCTCGGCCGGAGATCAACAGCCCAGACGACTCGTCGTCCATGACTGTCAGAGCCTTAGTGCAGACTCGCGTCATGGCGCTAGGGCTGTCCCTTGAGGAACAGATCGCTGAGTTCGAGGCGGCTGGTGGGACGTGGCGGGCTCACAGCGACTGGGCCGGCCAGCTGGAGGAGTGGCTGGAAGCAGTGCTGCCGCCTAACGCGTACGAGCGCTACCAATGGCTCGATCCAGCGCGAGGCGATCACGATGACGCGGACGGTCCGACGGGCGACGAGACGCTGCTCGAGTGGACCGACCGCCAACGCGAAGGCGTGCAAACGTGGAGCTTCCCGACGCACGGACTCAGGGAGGAGTACCTCGCGACCGTGGCGCGGCGGCCCGAAGCCGATGTGCTCGCCCTATTGCGCCTCTTTCTCTTTGAGGAGTCTTGCTTCGCCCGGGATAGCCATTACCTTCACCTCGACTACCAGTCTGAAGACGGCGCAGGTTGCCTTGAGACGCTTCCGACTGAGTACCGGCGGCGTCTCCTGCACTGGATCGGGGGCGACGTCATGCCGCACCCCAGCATCCGCTGGGTGCTCGATCTCTTGCCTCAGGCGCCACAGCTGGCGATCGATGCCATCCGCGCCTACCTCAACGTCTACCGGACCGTCCGACCGAGCGGGCGATCAGACGGCCTACTCGATGCTATGGCCATCATCCGTGCCCGCTGGATCGAAGACCTCACCTCGGGCACTGAAGCCCTGTTCCACCTCAGCCCGCGAGACCTCGAGGTCCTGGCCGCCGCGCTCTACCGGAAGCTGGGGTACGCCGTCGAGCTGACCCCACCATCTCGGGACGGTGGCCGGGACGTCATCGCCACCAAGGCCGTGCCGGGGCAACGCGAGCTCGTGGAGATCGAGTGCAAGGCACACACGTCACCGGTGGGTGTAGCGATCACTAGGCAACTGCAAGGCGTCGTCGCGCAAAGCGGGGCAAGCCGCGGCGTCCTCGTCACCACCAGCTCCTTCACTCGGGGTGCCCGGACCGCCGAACGTGACGACCCTCGGCTCGAACTCATCGACGGGCCGACGCTCATCCGGATGCTGAACGCGGTGTTCGGGCCATCTTGGACCGCAGACCAGGCGTGGGTCTGCCGAGGTCTGACCTGAGCCGATCGGTGCCATCGTTCTCGCCCTGCAAGACGAGCAAGAGGCGCAGTCGTGACTGGCTCGGGAAATTCCAATAGGCCTGTCACATCCACCATCGATGTAACGACAGCCGCTGAGTGTCGAAACATTGGCATGGATACCGCTCGCTGCCTCAGCAACGGTTGGAGTGTCATCACGTCGGCCCCCACGAACTCCCAACTGGCCGGAGTACTGGCGGGCTTCGTCTTTACCGGGATCATCATCTTGTTCGGCCGACAGGGGCCAGCCAACACCCGCACCCTTGCCCTGTTGTGTGCCGCGTTTGTGGTCCTCGGCTTCGACAGCTATCTGTTCAGCCTGATCGCCGGTGGCAGCTTCGACTCGCTATGCCAGCGCATCTGGGCCGAGACGATGGCGGCGAGCGGCTTGCTCGGTGTCGGCGGCATGGCCCTCATCAGCGGCATCGCCTGGCTTCTCGCCAACCACGCTTGGGGCGATGCGTCTCCGACCGCGGTGTCGAAGCATGCCAACGCAGCCCACGGCATGAATCTTGGGCGGCTGTCACGTTTTATGGTGTTTGGGGTGGCCGCTGGGGTGACCCTGCTGCTTGGAATGACGACGCTGGATTACATCTATATCGTCATTGCAAGGCGCGTTCCCACGCTGTTGGTGGTTCTCATCTACGCCTTGCCCATCGTGGTCGTCGTCTTGGCGGCCTTGCTGGCAGGCAATCGAGCGGCACGTGCTCGCCGAGACGTTGCCGGCGGCGGCGCACTACCAGCCCGGTCACTTTCCACAGCGATTTTCTGCACGCTCAGTTACGGTATCGTCGGGCCACTCTTTGCGGGCGCCGTGACAAATATCGGCGATGCAGCATTCAGCGAGGTATGGTGGATCCTGGTTGGACTCTCGCTCACGATAGGCTTCGTTGTGCCGGTGGGACTAATTGTTCTCCTGGTCTACGCAGTGCCCTACATCGAGCCGTCCAAGCGTAAGGTCAGGACGACCGAACCGCCCACTGTTCCGGCCGCAGAACCGGACTCAAATCAAGACGGTAAGCATGGGGAACCCAACCGGCAGGCGGAGTAGGTTGTTAGCGACGGGGCCGACAGTAAGTCAACCCATGATAAGCGGCCGAGTTCGTCGTCAAGTCTCCAGCTAAGTCAAACGCTCGATCCAACGCGAGTGACGCCTCACGCCACATCGAATAGGTGCATCTGACCAGAGGTCACAGCCGATCTTGCGCGCGACAGTTCAGCAGAGATGGCGCTCGCCGCTGCCACCGAGAACCCGACCATTACCACGGCCATGAGGGCGACGGTCGCGTGGAGTGCACCCTCCGAAAGATTGTAACTAGCAGGTTTGGCGGCGAGGTAGGCGGCGATGCCGGCGGCAAGGACGCCAGTTACAAGGCATGCATGCGCACTGATGGTTTCGCCAAAACGCCAGCGCGGGAAGCGGCGGCCAAGCGCTGCGCAGATAAACGATAAAACCGCAACTAGCACCAGCAAGACCCAGCCGGTGCGGTACGGTGGCCACGGTGACGATGTGCCGCGGGAGACAACGAACACGCCGTTGTTGAGCCGCGAGAACACGACGACCGGCCCGATAAATACGACTAAGAAGCGGCCGGTACGAGCAAGATCATATAACCCTCGTGCAGCAGCCATCTGAGTCAGCGAGTAGAACATCGTGATGATCGCCAGGCCAAACGGGACGCCGGTAACGAGCACGCCCAAGTTGGCGCGCGGGCTTCCATCAGGCTCTCCAGTGAGGAGGGCATACAAGACGGCAACCAGGACAAGCGCCGCGAAGGTGGAAAAGAGCGAGCGAGCCGCGCCGCTCCTGTCGGCTCGACTCCTTGTGGCAACGCTGCCGCCCGGCCCCGTGATGAGGTAGCTGGCGAGAGCCACGAAGGCAAAGCCTGCCAGAACTCCTGCGAGCTGCCAGTAGGCCGCCGTCAAGCTGACAGAATTCCAGCCGTCTTCTCTCAACACACTCTCCCGAGCGTAGTGGCGATCGCCAATGAAGCGAGTCGCCTAACGACCGACCAGTCAGCGTCCACTCCGACCGCTGCCTGGTGCCTACGCATGGGTATCGTCGACGAGCGGCCTATCCGTTTCGATCGATGTGACTTTGTGACAATGTGGCGTTGATGCCACGCCGCTTGGACTGACGGGACACGCTGCGGGCAGCGACGAGGCGATTAGCGTCACCCGAAACATCGGTTCGCCTGACTCCCCGGCAGCTTCGCCAATGCTCGATTGGCCATTGACTTGCCGGTGCCCTAGAACAACTGCGGCGCACACTGCTTCGCGAGATGACTCATCACCCCGTTCCGCCAGTCCCGGACGAGAAGCTCCCGCCACACCTGGATCGACTCGATGATCTGCGGTTGAGTGCACGGCGGGCTTCGCCCCCTGCCGCTGGGGCCGCAAAGCTGCGCGAGCAGGGCAAGGTCGCAGAAGCCGCAGTGAAGCTGGCGGACGCGTGCCGCCTTCGACGAGTGGCAGCTCAGGCTGTACTCATGACCCCAGCAGTGCCGCCAGTTTCGCGGCGAACCTGCGGTCCTTCCAGTACGACGAGTGAGCGGTCGCCAGCTCACCGATGCTGCGCGGCACGTGGTCCAGTGTCAGGCGGTGGTCGGCGATTTCGGCGTTCTTCGGGGTGATGGTGCGGTTGACGACGAAGGCGACGGGGTCGAACTGGTGCCACACGTTGGTCCAGTGACCGACGCGCTCGGCAAACGGCCACGGCAACACACCGGCGGGATGGCGGTCGCCGTTCTCGCTGAGCAGGCCGTGGAATTCGGCGAACAGCGGCACCTGCGAGCCGAAGGTGACGAGCCGGTCGATCCGCCGCTCGGCCAGCGGGGTCGGCGCGTCCTGGTCGTCCAGCTCGACCGCGGCGCCCAGCAGCCACTCGGCGGCGGCCAGGGCGCCGAGGGAGTGGGCCACGATGTGAATGGGCCTGTCGGCCTGGCGATGTGCCCGGAAGGCAACGTCGAGCCGACCGCGGATGCGCCGGCCGTCGGCTTCGTAGGTGAGGATGTCGCCCACCGTGTTGGCTGCGATCCTGTCCAGGCCGGATTCGGCTCCGCGCAGCAGCGACTCGACCGTGTCACCGATGGCCTGGCCCAGGCTTCGGTCAATGGCCTGAGCGACGCGCGCCAAGGCGCCGGTGAACCGGTCGATCAGGCCTTCCTCGACGACGCCGCTGTCCACCGGCGGCCAGCTGACAACGAGTTCCGCCACGACTTCGGCGACCTCGGGTCGGATTTCGTCCCGGCTGTCGGCGGCGGCGTGAAGGGCCGTTCCCACCGACAGCGCGACGCGGCTGGGCAGGGCGGCACCGGTACGCTCCCGCACGAGGATGTCGGTGCGAGCCAAGACTGATTCCGCTGACTCCCTCGGGACCGGCACCTGCTGCGGGGCTACCAGCTCGAGAGCCAGACCGGCGGCGTCGAGCCCTTCCGTTACGGGAAGGTCGTTGCGGTCGCTCGGGCGCGGCACGCACAGCAAGTCGGTCGTCGCCGGGCCGAGGTCACCCCAGTAGACGGGCACCCACGCGATGTCCGGCAGGTCGACCGCTTGGCCGAGGGCGGCCACGGTGCCTTCGAAGTTGGCTTTGACGCGGTTACCCATGCCGTGGATGACGAGAACGGTGGCGTTCACGACCGCACCGCCGCGGTGAACTCGATCCCGGCCTTCAGAATCAGCGGATCGTTGGTCAGTAGCCACAGGGGAACCGCGATGTTGCCTTCGAGGCGACGGCCCCCGCAGTGCAGGCCGATCACTTGAGACGTCGACAGGTCGACGAGGCAAGAGCCGGAGTTGCCGCCCATCGTCGAGCAGTCGTGCAGCAGCTCGGGACGGTCCGGGAACACAGCACGAACTTTCCCCGGCTGGAGGCGTTTGACGTCGTAGATGCCGGCGAGGATGCGTTGCACGTCAACCGGGTCTCCGCTGCGAGAGTCGAAAGACGGGTAACCCACCACGTACACGTCGGTGCCGGGTCGTATGTCGGGCTGGCTGGCGATCGGCAGGGGTGGTGGCAGCGGCAAGGTTGCGGCGCCGTTGCCTGTCGGTTCGCAGCGCAAGAGGGCCAGGTCCAGGGTGCCGTGGATGCCGATGACGTCGATCAGTTGGAACTCTTCCGGGGTTTGCGTGGAGAACTCCTCGTTGTAGTCCACCCAGGTGCGCATGCCCGGCGCGAACGTCCAACCCGAACCCTGCCGACGCGCGAACTCGACGGCGATGTGCCGGTTGGTCATCACCACGTCCCTTGCGGCGAGCCAGCCCGTGCCGAGCCACACATGCGTCGGGTGGCCAGCAATCTCGATCCGCCCGACGCTCGACAGGATCGCCTCGATCGCCGACCGCTGGTTCTCCAACGCCTGGCCCCACGGCTCCGGAGTCGGGAAGAATTTGCCGTCCTGGACGAGGATGGCCGGCCGGGCCATCGGCAACACGATGATCTCCAGGCTGGTCCGCTGGTGATCGGTGAGTTCGGCGTTGGGGTCTTGTTCCAACGCCGCGACCGCGGAACGGCAGTCGTCGACGTAGGTCTCGAGTTGCTGTCTGGCCGCCTTCTCCAGCGGAGGTAGGTCGGCTGGTTGCGTCCCACGGTCGTGTCTCGTGCGGTACTCCGGCCGCCCAGGCGCGACCTTCCGCACCACAGCCGCAGCGTCGTCCTCCAGTTCGGCCTTGAGGCCGGGCAGTTCATCCAAGTGGCGCAACACCGTCGCCTTGAGGACGTCGTTCGAACGTCCGTCGTTCGTGGGAGTGGTCATGGCGATTCCTTCAGGGAGCCTGACGAGGCTGTCGCTTCCTGCCCCGTAGCCCTAAAGGGTCAGCCCAATCGCCCTTAAGTGCGTTCACTCAAATGGGTGATCTCAATTCGGCCTCGGATAGCGCCGATCACGTAACAACCTCGCGCATGGGTGGACGATCACCCACGGGTTTCTTCGACGTCTTACAGAATGGAGTCGTCCGACTCCAGCGAGTTGCCGTGACGGCGCATGAAGTGCAACAAAGTGCACCTGCACCCACCGCTGGCGTGAGAGGTCTAACTTAGGACAGGTTGCATAGTTGCCTATTTGGGTCACGCAGAGCCATTACCCGCTGGGCACGAACTGCAGGACGACCTTATCGTCAAACGGGACGACCAATGTACCGCCTCGCCCTGAGCGTTCAGCCGTGATAAGAAATAGGCGGCCATCCGCCTCAATCAGCAGGTGGAAATTGTCGTACCGGAAATTTCGCTCGGGCGCTCCATCCCCCTCGGCGACGCCCTTATCCTCGATCACCGTTTCCACAACCCCAGGCGGCAGCGTATACAGGCGCTCCTTGGTCAGGAGCACTACCTTGGGCACATCTGTCGTGATTCGAACCGCAGCGGTCTTGGCAAGCCCGGTTCCGTACGCCGCAGCGAAGCTGTTGACCGCCCAGAACAAGCCGAGCACGGCGGCAACGGCCAATATGCTATAGACCATCCGTTTCATCGGCTGCGGTGGCCGACCATTACGAGCAGCGCGGATCAGCCAGACCCCCACGGCTGTCACAGCTGGCCCGGCCCCGAGTGCCACCGCAGACGTGCCCGGAAACTCCGACGCCGACGCACTGGGAACAACTATCCCGTACAGTCCGCGCCCGATAGCGCAGGCGCCTGCAACGAGTGACACCCAGCCGGCGACGTTCAAGAGCAGCAGCAACCGCCTTCGACTGACCAGCCACCGGACGGTCCGGGTTGCGGCATAGATGGCGATAAACACCCCAACGAGACCGGCCAGCGGCACGAAAATTGCTTCGACACCGTGAAGAAGGACTTCCGGTGTCGTCAAATTCAAAGCCGACAGCTCGACATTGAAGTACCTATAGCGCGCATAAGTGGCGACATAACCGAAGTAGAACAATAGAGCAGTGGCAATGGTGGTCGGCGCCGCTACCGTGGCGAAAAGTTGCAAACGCTGCAACCCCGCTTCACCACGATCGTTGTCGGGTGGACGCGCCGACTGTTGACGATATGGCGGCACCTCCTCCCCCTATTGACCTCTTGGACCCGAGCGCTGCTGGGCCGTAAATGTATGATCAATCGTCCATTGAACCACGATCGGGTGACCGGGAGTGGGAGTCTCCGATCCGACAGGCAACCTTCCGCAGGGGTCCACGTTGGGATTTGTACATGTCGCCTGCAATGCCAGTCGAAGCGCACCCTGCCTTGATGAGCCATCGAAAGGGCCGACATGAACCAGAATCAAGCACCCTCGAGCTGATGCAGTACCGGGCTGCGCGGGGTACAACGTGCGTCCAGGACATCCTTCATCAAATACTGGATCATGCGGCGCCTTGTTGTAATTCAACTCGAAACAAGCATCCCAGTCCGTCGACAGACTGAAGGGCGTTACGCCGGAGTTGAAGTCTATGATCCCGACATCTATAACAGTGATCGGGATTTCTGTATTCCGATTGAGAAGGCCGCTACAGCCATACCGGAAGTCGTCGTACGCCAAGATGTCCGGCCAGTGATTCGAGGGATTGTAATTAGGGACGTTGGGACCGCCCAAGATGACCACCGGACCAGGGTCGGATGAGGGCGGCTCAAGTTGAGGGTCCTCTGGCGGTGGTGTCCAGGTTGGGGGTTGTATGACGGAGCTCCGCGTAGGCGTCGACGGTCTAACCGTCGACGGTCCCGTAGGGCCGGCAGGGGTCGCCGTTGGAGCTTCCAGAGCGCTCGATGTCGATTGAGCAGGCGATGACGAGGCCGCAGAAATCGGGCTTGTCGGCGGGGTCGCAGCCCCCTCGTCACCCGAACCCGAGCAGGCAACCAAAGTTGCCGATATAGCGATCAAGAGAAGGCGACGTCGCCGTACCATGACCATAGCCATCACCTACAAATGAAGCCCCAGTGCCGCGGAAGGTGCCGAATAGTAACCGGCCATATGGCTTCAGGAGAAGCGAAGCGGACGAAATATCACCCATACGTGGCGATCAAGGACTGACCAGTAGGTTGACGCGCCAGCGGGAATACGTTCGACAGATCAAGAGCCTCCTCCTGCACTGGCAAGTACGACCAGGACCGAGATCATCTAGTCCGGCAGAGATGGCGCTACACCCGTTGGTCGAGAGCGGTCAGCGGGAGCATGGCTGCCTGGTCGGAGTGCATGGACCCCTTAACCTAGGGCAACCTTAAGTGCTGCCCAAGTTGGCGCTGCCTATAGTTGCTGAGGTGGTCCGACTTCCTAGCGATGACGCCCGGCAGCGCAGCGGTGAGACCAAGCGCGCCCGCAGTCGGGCAGCGCTGCTCGCAGCGGCCGCCGATGTCTTCCGCCGCGGCTGGCACGAAGCTCGCATCGAGGACATCGCCAAGACTGCGGGCGTCAGCCCTGCCACGGCCTACAACCACTTCCCGGGCGGCAAGCAGGAACTCATCGGCCGGGTCTACGCACCCTTCATCGACCCGCTGGCCGAGGCGGCCGAAGCCGACGTCGATGCGGGCCGCGACCCCATCGAAGCGGTCGAGGACCACATCCGCGCCGCGGTCATGGTGATGCGCCGCGAACTGCCACTGACCATCGCCCTGACGGCCGCGGTCACCGAGCAGGTGGTCAAAGTCGGCCGGCCGCCGGTGCCTGATCCGAACGACGTGCGGATGCTGGCCCGCTGGACCACCTCGCTGACGTTGCTCGTGGCCTACGGCCAGGACCAGGGCGTCTTCCGCGAGTTCCCGGCCGCCCAAGACGTCTCCAGCTACCACATCCTGAGTCTGCTCCAGCGCATCATCTCCCGGCGGGAGGAGACCGTCGAAGAGACCGTGGCCATCGCGCTGAGCCAGCTGCTGCCGCCGCTGCTCATCGCTCAACGCGAAACCGCCAAGCAACTGCCGACCGCGTCGCCCTGAGCCCTTGATCCGGCCCGAGACTCGACCCCCGACTTCAACCACCAGCTCTACGTGGACGACTCCGACCGCGACCTCACATACCGCCGGTCTCGGCTACAGCACGGCGGCGGTCCACAGCATCATCCCGATGGCTACTGCTCTGCCACCTGCACTTGGATTACTCCAGGACTGTGCGTTCTTCGCAGGAGAGCCGAAATCGCGGTGGTCCGCGACCACCGCCGTCGAGAACCCGCCGCACAAGTACCAGGATAGCGGTTCGCGCAGGTAAGCGCCCTCGGGCTCCGAGTGAGCATGGCGACGAAGGAGTACCAGACCTGACACCCGGCACACGGGTGACGCCTACCGCGCGGGCTGGCTCTCAGCAGTCCCTCGAGCTACACCTGCAACCCACCGACCTGCAACAACGAGTCCACTCGCACAAGTTATGACGGCCATCACGCGATTCGGTGCGCGAAAACTACCCACTTATGGCACTAAACCCTGTGCGGTACGTGCCGCAAGGCGCCCAGCCGCCGTTAAGGTCTCCGCACGAGGTTCGGCTGATCGACTTAACTGGCTCTCCTGACCCGCTGCCCCGTCGCCGGCACCAGCTTGCCGGAGGCTTCAAAGCGGACCCGATGAGGTCTCCCTCTGGTGAGGGTCAGGAGGCACGTTGACCGACCAGCAGGACCCCGAGGGATCGTCATGGAGATCGGGAAAGCAGGTTGCTCGGCTGCTGGATGGCCTGGGCCTCGGGATGGACGTCACCACGATCGTGGTGCCGCTCCTGACCGGCGGAAGCCCGGTGATCGCAGCGACCACCGGGCTTCTCGCTCTCGGTCTTCACTCCGCCGCTAGGTGGCGCCGCAGGAGGTGACGACCCGCGCCGCGGCCGGGAAGCCAGCAGGGTTGCCGCCCCGCTAAACGGCTTCTCGGCCGTTGGCGTCTACACCAGCTGCACGTGATGTACGCCTGGTGCGGTCAACCTAGCCCTCGATGCACAAATATTCCAGCCAATGATCATTCGCCGGACGCCCACGCAAATGGCCTGACCTGCATCCCGCCCGGCGCTGAGCAAGAATCCCATCGCGCACTGGATCGAGCAGGACTGCCACCAGCCGCCCAGCCTGCCCAACACCGACTACCGCAGCCTGCGCACCTTCGGCACCACTTTCGTCAAGCCCGCCAAGGACAGCGACAACAAGCGCCGACTCGCCGCCTACTGGTTGGCCCAGAAACACCGCCGCTGGCGGCGACGCCCTGCTGCACCACCGCGGCCTCAACCGTGTCCTCATCCGCGACTGGTCACACAAGATGGAACTGTTCCCCGCCGCGCTGGTGGTCAGCTCAGTGACCTCGTTCGAGATCTGACGCAAGGTCGCCGCCGACCCTCTGGCCGAGCACAGCACCGACTACCTGCGACCCGAACCGGCGCCATCGCCCTACCTGGACACCGCTGTCGAGCCGGTCGGCTGGTCGCTCCGGACCGAACCGCGACCACCGGTCGGCGCGCGCCCGTCGTTCCCGAACGATCGGCCGAAGCACTTCTTCCCGCGCAACCGCCTGCGATCCGCGAACTAGGTCCGAAAACGTGGGACGTCGCCGGGGCGTGATGCGAGCCTTGAAGGATGAGCATCCACCGCACCCCCCGCCCCCGGCGGGCACTGTCGTCGGCGTCGTCTCGGGTTGTGCGGCCGATGCGCCTACGCGCACCGGCCGGACGGAGACGACGATTAGGTCCGCGGCGGGTGTGGAACTGGACTGCGGTCGCGTCGTTGCTGGCGGCGGTGGCGGCCGGGGCCGGTGTGGTGTTCACCGGCCTGTCGTTGGAGGCCACCCGGGAGCAGAACGCGGTGACCGAGCAGGGACAGCTGACCGACCGGTTCACCAAGGCGGTCGACCAGCTCGACAGGGCGGGTGCCGATCACCTCCAGGCCCGGTTGGGCGGGATCTACGCACTGGAACGCCTGGCCCGAGACTCGCCCCGCGACCAGCCCACCGTCATCGAGGCTCTGTCTGCGTTCGTCCGAAGCGCCGCGCCCCGACCGTACGGTCCCGGCGGCTTCGGCTACGCGCCCTGTCCAGAGAGTCCCACCGCCGATGCCCAAGCCGCCCTAACCGTCCTCGGCCGACGCGACACTAGCCACGACCGGGACACCCGCGTCAACCTGACCCGGACATGCCTGACTCTCGCACAACTCCCCGACGTAAAACTCGCCCGCGCGGACCTCTCCAACGCGGACCTGACCGGCGCGGACCTCACCCGCGCGGACCTCACCGAAGCAAACCTCCGCGGCACAAAACTCACAGACGTAAACCTCCACGGCGCGACCCTCACCCGCGCGGACCTCGCCATCACGAACCTTCGTGGCGCGAGCCTCCTCAAGGCTGACCTCACCAACGCGGACCTCTCCACCGCGGACCTCACGGACGCGACCCTCCACGGCGCGACCCTCACCCGAGCAACCCTCGTCAGCGCGACCCTTACCCAGGTGAACCTCCTCGAGGCTGACCTCACCAACGCGAATCTCCGCGGCGCGACCCTGACCCAAGCAACCCTCACTGGAGCGAATCTCAGTGGAGCGAATCTCGCCAACGCAGTCTTTACCAAAGCAGACCTCTTCGGCGCATACCTGACCGGCGCAGATCTCACTAATGCAGATTTCACCGATGCAGACCTTAGGTACACCCGCCGGTAATGGCTAGCGGGCACTGCATTGTGCGCAGGTATCCGCCAGCGAGGAAGGGATGCTCTCGGTGGAGCGACTGGGAGACAGCCGCACGGGCGAGCGCCACCGCGATCCTGTTCTGCGTGCCCCGCGACATGGTCTGGATGCCCGCCTTGACGACCAACGTCGAGTTCGGCTTGGACATCGGCAGCGGCAAGGTCGTGCTGGGCGCGCCACCGGACTGTCCGGCGGCTGACCGGAACCGGTACCTGATCTATGTCGGCTGGCGGCGCGGCGACCCCGTCCGCGAGACCCTCCTCGACACCGTGTCGACGGCGCTCCAGCTGCTTCGCGCCGGCTGACCGGAACCCATGCCGCTCAGCGTGCTGGAGAACGGCCGCGCCCTGTGCGACCTGGCCGCTAGGCGGGCCGCCTCCAACTGGGCGGTCATCGAGGGTGCGCCACTCCACCTGAGAGAACAGCAGCGGGAGCGTGCTCGACTAGCTTGTTTGTGATGCGCACGTAGCGATCTGCGAACGCTCTCAAGGGCCTGCGCCACCTTGGTTGTCGACCAGCAACCCTGATCGACAACCACCTCAAGCGAACCTGCGGCGGCAAGGTCCCTCTTCACTTGAGGCCCTCGTTGGTGGTGCACGTCGGGGTCTACCCGTATGGCCACTTACGCACTGACAACGAGGTCTACCGCGTCGACGCCGTCTGGCTCGGGCCGCCCAAGATCACTGCTTCGTCGCCTGGGGTGTCGACCTCGTGTTGTTCTCGCTGGTGACAGCCGTGCTGTGGTGTAACCCCCGGATCTTCCGGTGCCGGAGGCAACCTCAGCCGTTGGTCAGAGTTGACCAGAAGATTTTCGCTGCACGACCGGGCAGGTCGAGCGTCGAGTACGAGATGGGCGACAGCTTTGGCCTCGCGCCAGCACCCGACCGGGACTAGGCGCATTAGTGCTGGTAGAGCGGGGGTGGATGACTTCCTTCACTCCTGCGGGACATCGGTAAGGACGCCGTGGTCGCTGATGGCCACGCCAACTTAGACGCAATCCGCAGGTGCAGGGTCGGTGATTGATCTATCCGCCGGTCGCCACCACCACCAATCAACGCGGCCAGCGCTGTAGGGTCTTGCCCACGAGGTTCGGTTGATCGTCTTGACCGCTTCTCCTGACCCGCTGGTGGTTCTGGCTCTCGCACACGCTTCGCCGGAGGCAACAGCGGTCCCCTCCCGGGGTCCACCTCCGGCGTGGGTCAGGAGGCTGGCCGTTGAACGAATCGCAGGACCCCGAGGAGTCACCGGAACCACGGTGGTCACGCAGACGAGTTGCCCAGGTCCTGAGTAGCTCGGGTGTCGTGATGGAGGTCGCCGCGGTCGTGGCGTCAGGCCAGAACGATGGAAGCCCGACGATCTTCGTGACCGCCGGGCTTCTCGCCATCGGTCTCCAAGTCGCTGCCGCTGGGATGCGCAAGACGAGGTGACCATCCGCCGCGGCCGGGAAGCCAGCGGGGTGCCAGCCCCGTTGACCTGCTTCTCGGCCGTTGGCGTGTCGCGCCCCGGGCTGTCGGCAGCCCAAGGTGCGATCGTTGCGACCATACACCGTTGTCCTAGACGTCCAACAATTTTCGGATCGGTCGATGATCAGCCCTCAGCGTTCCTACCAGCGCAGATGCCCTCCGGCTCATTCGATGTCACACCGAATTAAGCATTAACGATCATGCAACGCCGGGTGGAATATGTCGGCGCAGGTCAGGTGCGCTGGGCCGGCATGTCGAGGGCTGGCGCCACCGGCGCGACGACCCACCTGGCCGTGGCTGGCCGGCTTCGCCGCCTGCTGGGCGGCGTCGGCTGCAAGCAGCAGCTCATCAACGGAGCTGCCGTGCACCGGAAACAGCGCCACCCCGACCGACGCTGACAGCCGTCCAACCGGCTGTAGCCGGTCGGCGTGGTGACCGTGAGCTGGAGACCATGAAGGGAGCGCTGCAGGCCCAGGACCAAGCGTCCCCGGGGCTGCCGCTTCTGGTCACCACTGGTGCGCTCAGCTGCCCATGACGCCCCCTCCGGCTGGGCTCGCGGCCGTGATCGGCCAGCGACCTGAGCGTATAAACAACTTTGCATCTATACCAAATTGGATTGGGGTCTAACACTCGGTCGGGTGTCCCGGCGGTGGCGAGGTCGCAAATGCCCCAACCGCGCGGCTCAGCACCAAACGCTCACCTCGGTCCTGCGTAGGGTGTCGGGAGATCCATGTCAGCCCAAGACCCGAAAGCAGGATCACTGGCCGGTCCGCGGTGCCTCGGCCATGAGTTCCATGGGCTGCCAAGGCGGGAGTCGGACACTCGCACAGAGCTGGTTGTTGTCCCGCTCGCCTAGGTGTGGGAACCATCGGACTGGCGAGGCAGGAGGCCAAGGGCCTGGGCCCGCAGCACGGCCGACACTTTGTCCCTCGTTCTGAGCTTCGAGTAGGCATGCTCGAGGTGCTTCTGCACAGTGCGGGGGGAGATCATCAGGTGCCGCCCGATGGCGCCAGCCGTCAGCCCGCCCGCCACCAGGCCGAGCACCGCCAGCTCGCGCCCCGTCAACGCCACGTCGCACTCCCCCCGCTGTTCCGCAGGCAGCCAGCGCGCCAGGAGGTGGGCTTGGCGTTCCAACCCGGCGAGCAGGCCCTGGACCGTCCGGGCCAGACGCACGTCCTCGTCGGTGAAGTCTCCGCCCTGGCTCACCAGCACGAAGGTCCGGAAGGCTGGGCCTTGTAACAACAGCGGGAGGGATAGCTGGTGTTCTACCTCTAGTGGCCCCAGCACATCCCGCCACGCCTCGTAGCGCACATCCACCAGGCTTGCCGGCACCCGGCCGAGCGTCTGAGCCGCCGGGTCACCCGTTACAGCGAACCAGTTCACGAGCGGGTGCTCGTCGATGTGAGCCTGCATCCACAAGATCACCTCATCCTCCGGAAGTACATCCGGCACCCCGGCCCACAAGCGGTAGTCCACATGTCCATCTGACTTCCGAACGATCCACGAACCGGCTTTGGCCCCCAACGTGTCCGCCAGTTCGGTCAACAGCAGACTATGAGGAAGTTTCACCAGCGGCGCTTTTAGCAGGTCACGAACCAGGTCCATCCATCGCACGTGCCGATCGCTGATCATATCGGCCCCCTCCACGCCGTCGAGCAAGCGTCGCCCAGGGTACGTACAGGTACGTATTGTTGCGGCCCAAACGGCCGAAGACACTTGCTTCGTGAGAGTTGATCGGGCAGCCCAGCCCTCACCGTCGAAACAATCATGTATCCAAGAGAGAGAAGCCGGCTCCCCGGCTTGAGTCACAGCAGAGTGGTCACCAAGCGCCAACGTGATCTTGGAGTGTCGCTGGCACCTGTCGGCGATTGATGACGGGACCACAAGTGAAGCGTCTTCGTTGAAGCGTCACCGAACTTCTCGTGACTCTCCTCACCAAAGGGGGTAGTTCTGTGCTCGCAGCAATTCTCGGCCTCGCGGGAGCCCTGCTGATTGTCGCAGCGCTCGTAGGTGGCGGATTCACTTTTTCCGGTTCGGTCGTGCCGCGGATTGGCCGGATGACCCGAATCCCTTGCTTCGTCGTCGGATCGGTACTGGTCATCATAGCGTTCGCCCTGGCCGTCACGGAGCTGACCAGCAATACCGCTCCGGCTGCGGACTCACCGCCTACGAGCACCACGACCAGCGAGACGACCGCCACGGCCGTCCCCCTCCCGGACAGCCCGATACCACTCGGGGAGGTAGTGGAGGCGGTTTACATCTACGAGGAGCCCTATCTCGACGCGCCCATCGTCGGGCACCTCGAGCCGGGCGCAATCATCGAGATCTTGTGCACAGCGTACGGAGAATCTGTGACATATGCCCCCGCCGGGCTGACGAGCAATCTGTGGAACGGCGTCACCGGCGGGTACGTTCCGGATGTCGTGGTGTATACCGGCACCAACGAGCCAACAGCAGGCAGCTGTTGACGAGTAGTCGCGACACCGCAAAGCATCTGATCGAAGTTCATCTCGCGGTCGCACATGAAGGTCAAGGTGACCAAGGCCAGCTCAGCGCGAATCCGGTCAAGCGCCCAGGGCGCCGTCTCCGGACGGCCGGCAGCCGCCTCAGTCATCACCAACTCCGGCTGGCAAGGGTGCAAGGGGGTTTCGTCGCGCAGGAACGCTTTGAGTCTTGGACACGCAGGCCACGTGTCGATCAGCCTGGCGGCGGCCAGGGGACCCCACGACGGTCCTAGCGGTAGTTGCCCAGGCGGTCGGCAGCAGCATGAAGCTGAGGGGGAAGATCCCTCAGCTGGCCCAACTTCTCAGCCGCCTGTATCAAGAGGGCAGAACTATCCCGCAGGCCTCGAAGTTGATGTGCGGCGTTGCTCAGCATCCCCGCGGCGTCCACGTTGATGATGGAGCCGCTGCGGCGGGCTTCCTCCAACTCGTCCCGCACCTCCCGCATGAGCCGGGCCGCCTCCTGGTCCGTGCGCTCAAGGCGTTGGCCGATCGCCTCCACCTGCTCATCGCGCAGTTGCATCGCCTCCACGGTGGCCTGCTCGAAGACCTCGATGGTCACGGGTGACTCAGCATGCAGACGTCGCTGCCCCTCGGTCTCCCGCTCAGCCTTCCACTGGCGCAGTAACTCGACGGGGTAGGCCGAGCCGTCCCCTTCGTCGACGATGCGGTGATGCACCCGGCAGAGGTAGATCAGGTTGGGGTAGTCGTTGCGCTCCTGGTCAGTCATGGTCGAGTCGTAGCGCGGACCGCCTGGGTGAAGCGCGCGGATGTGTGCGATGTCGAGCCTGATCCAGTATCTCCCCTTTTGCCATCGAAGAAGCTGTTCACCGCACCCTGGCCAGTAGCAGGTGCCAGCGCTGAAGGCGGCGAGTGCCGCCCGGGAGTCAGCCTTGTAGTACCGCTTAGCCATGGGCCGCCTCTCTCGATGCGGTCAAGGCAGGGCAGGTCGCACTAGGCCCCACCCAACCGAGGCGGGCCGGTGGCCACCCCGCAGTCGTGCGGGCCCGGCACGGGATCACCCGGACGCTGACGCGATCGGCGGCATCGTCCAGCTGACCCGGAATACCGCTCGATGTCTTGGTTGGAGCAACGGCTTGCCTCACGATGTTCCGGTGGGCAGGCGTTGGAAACTACTCGCCATCATCATCGGCAGTCTTAGCCTGATAGGGCTCGGAGTCTTCTTCGTGGTGCTCGGCCTCGACCAGGCCGACAAGCTAGCGAGCGTCTTGGGTTTCTTCGTGGGCCTGGTTGGGCTTGGCCTTTCCATCGCCGGACTCCGGCGAGCACAACCAGTAGAGAGTCAGGCACCCGCCACCCCGACCAGCGACACGACGAGTCCCACCGATGACGTACGGCCCGCCCCGCCACCGAGGCCGAGTCGCTTCCGGCGACGGTTCGGTGACGACTCCAGTCACCCCACGGGTCTCTACTACCCGGCAGACGTCGATCCACGAGTCCCTGGCGGGCCAACGACCTCCAACTCCTTGGCCGTCACTCGACACCCGCCCAACCAACTCGAGAGGGGCGCGTGACCTACGACAGTCAGGGACGGACGTTCGACGTCACGCTGCTCGCGCGTCCTTGCCTGAACGTCCCAGATCTGAGCCACGAGCACGTCGATCTCGCGATCGCCGCAGGGTAGTGGTGCCTGGTGGGTTGCTAGTGGGCTCAAGGCTCTGCCGGTCGGCGGCCACCCACCGGACGGCTTTCAACTCTCGTCGAGCAGGAACTCGGCCTCATGCGCCCGTCCCGGCTGTCGAGGACCCACAGCACGCGGTCCTCCGACAACGCGGCCAGCAGGGTGCCGTCGGGCGACTAGGCCACGTCCTCCAGCCCCGCCACCCACCGCGGATCCCGGAACCCGCCGTCGGTGCGACCTAGTGACCACACGACGCTGAGGTGAGCTTCGTGGTGGACATGGTCGGGCCATCAAATACACCTGAGGGCAGAAAGTGCCAGACGCACCCGCTAATCTGCCGACCCAGTGCTCACGTAAAGACCGGTGGAGCCCACAGGGTGCAACTGCACCCCTGACCCTATTGACCTGCAGAAACTGGGCAACCGACTCGTGCTCCAGGAGCGCCGCCTTAACCACGCTTGTGGACGTTCGCGAAGCACGCGAGGGGCCCGAAGACCCTTGCAAGCGTGGCCCACCTTGCGCCCGAAATGGTCACCTGTTCGTAGTTAATACCCTCCGGAAGGGAGCCTTACTCCGTACGGCGTAATTCTGTGGCCTGCATAGTCGGCGTTGTAGGGTCTCCCGCACGAGGTTCAGCTGATCGTTCCGGCCGACCCTCCGGACCCGCTCTAAGCGCCGGCACGAGCTTGCCGGAGGCCGCGATGAACCACCAAGGTTCCCCTCCGGCGAGGGTCAGGAGGTACCGGCTTCCCGTTGGACGAACAGAAGAACGTCGAAGGGTCCTCTTGGAGATGCCGAGCGCGGGTGGCTCGGTTGCTGGATGGCCTGGGCGTGGCTATGGACGTCACCACCATCGTGGTGCCGGTCCTGGCAGACGGAAGCCCGGCGATCGCAGTGACGACCACCGGGCTTCTCGCGCTTGGTCTCCACTCCGCCGCTAAGAGGCTGCGCAGGAGGTGAGGACCGCGCCGCGGCCGGGAAGCCGGCAGGGCTGCCACCCTGTCAACCAGCTTCTCGGCCGTTGGCGTGCTACGCACCAGGTGTCTACCAGTAGACAGGTCGGCACGCAGCCGCAATGTACCGCGTCACTCAAAGCTTCACGATGGCTGGCGGCTCGCCGGTCATGATCGACTGACCACAGCCCTGGCTGGCTCTGTCCGCTCTCCTGACAAGACACATCCGCGCTAACTACCAGCCTCCACAGTGAGATGCACACAGATGCAGACGCCTCAACGTCGCTCCGCGGATGGGACGAACCGTCCGCCGCCGCCACGCACTCATACGCTTTGTGCGGCCTGGCTACGATCTTGCTGCCCTAGTGCTGCGCATCGAGCAGCTGCTCATCATCAAGGCCATGGGAACGGTCATCGTGCACGAGCTGACGTTCCGCCAACTGGAACTCCTCAAGGAGAACCCCCGGCTCCTGAAGGACCCAGACAACCTCCTCGACCGACTCAGTGAGCTACCCAACGATTCAACCGAGCGGCAATAGGCACATGAAAAGCCCTCCTCTCGCGAGAGAGAAGGGCAAATAGCTGACGCTACCTCGGATGGTCTCGGCGGAACGCAGCTTTGGCCTCCGCTGACTCCGTAGCCCACCGCTCGATCAGTCTACGGCCAGCCGCCCCGAGGCGGTAGATATTCGGCTCCGTCGGGTGGGCCTGGATGTACGCCTTGCGGCCAATCCTGCCGAAGTAGAAGCCCAAGATGTGATCCGGCTCAGGCCACCCTCGGTGCAGACGCTCGGCGTGGAACAGCTTCATCGCACCGTCCTCGACATCGCCGCGCCTAAACCATTTGTCTGGACCGACACTCACGAAGTAGTCGCGCACGGCGATGTGATAGGCCCCGGTGGCAACGGAAGTCATTCTTCCAGGGTCTTGCATGTCGGCCATACCGACCTCCTCTGTCGAGAGGGGTCGGACAACCCGCCCCTCAACGTGTCAGGGGCGAGTGCAACTCGCTGCGGTTATCGAAATTCGTCCTGAAGGGCCTTGCGGTAGTGCTCCAACAGGAGGTCGCCGAAGACGTCCTTAAGCTTATCGCACATGGCTGCGCTCAGCGAGGACAGGCTTCCACCGTCAGGTGCATTCCCACTATTACATTGTGGCACAGTTACAAAGAATGTAAATACCTTAATGCGCTCCTGCTCGGCACCGACAAGAGACCTTGCCAACGGACTTGAGGCCGCCAAGCCTTTCAGTCGCCCATGACGGGATAGCTGGGTACTCTTGTCTTCCTTGTTGAGCGCGTTGAACTTCCTAAAGACGACCTCCCAGAACCCATCTGAATACCCCTCGAGTGCGCCGACGCGGTCATTCAGGTCGGCACTGAATCCCTCGGCATTGTCCTTGATTGCGTATTCCGCCAGATGATTAAGCAACACAACTCTTTTAACACGGAGCGGAGATGACGGGAGACCAGCCTTGAACGCGCTGAATTTCTCGCGAGTGTCAGCATTCGCGATCCGCCGCCCGAGGTACGCCCATTCATCCCGGACGGCACGCCGAACCTCGTCGCTGACTACCAGCTTGGCGAAACGAACGTAGTCCTCGTAGGCTGGCCACGCGAATGCGAACAGCTTACGCCTATTAACGACCACATCATGGTAGGCCACGAGCCGCCTAGCAGCAGTCATGCCATTTGTGTCATTGAGAAGTTGCGCACCGAGAAGCTGTCGGGCGAGTTGAGTGCCGTCCTTCAGCCACTGCAGAACGGTTGAATCGTCGACTGCCGCACGAATACCATTCCCGGCTTGCGGAACACTGAGAACGCCGCGAAGCTTGACATACGCATTCAGCCGCTTATGGGTGCGCGAGAATTCAGCCTCTACAGCCGCCAGTGCATCGCCAAATTGACGGGAGCACTGCCGCACCGTGACATAGTCTAGGTTCGGCCGCAGCTTTCGATACAGCCTTCTAATCCAGTCGTCGACGTTACGGTCCGATTCCAAGTGCATCATCGTCTGAAGCGCCCGAAGCAGAAAGAGATCAGACGCAACGACCCAAGGGTGGAACAGGATCCATCTGTACCCTTGAAGACGTTGCACAAGAAGTGTCTCCGCCGCTCCACGCGCCTTCCATCCCAGGTGAACCTCCAATGTTCCGGCCGCACTTGCCCTATAGAGCGTGAGGGAATCTAGCAGACGTAGGTAGTCAATCGAACCGAACTCGGTGCCAGCATGCTGCGCGTCTCTCATCAGGTAATCGAGGCGGTCAACATCAATCTCGCCGGACACAAGTTTGTATAGCACGATCACCCACGGGGGCGCCTCCTCGCCAGGCCGATCCTTACGATTGAGACGCAGAATGAGTGACCGAAGCGGCTTGTCAACCTCGCTTTCTTCAATTACCTGCTCGACCAGTGCGTGCCCGACGACCTCATGGAACTGCTTGCCACCATGCTTTTTTATGTCGCCGAACTTGTCGATCAAAGGCGGCTCGAACACTTCTTCAGTCACGTACTGCTTGTAGAACGGTTCAAGCGCATGTGAGTACGGTGGATGTCCGATGTCATGCAGCAATGCGAGGCAAGCAACTGCATCAGACATCAGCGATGCGAAGACCTCGTCGGCTGGCCGAGTCTCCTCCGAAGCCGGGTGCGTCACAGGCGGCAAAGGTACATCGTTGAGCACGGCCCTCATAAAGTCGTGGCGAAGATCCACTGGCGAGTTGCGCCAGATCGCGTCCCACGCAAGTTGGCCGAGGTGCATCGAACCCAACGAGTGAATAAACCGGCTTCCCGTCATTGACGGGTAGACACTACTTGCGCATGAGGTCTGGGAAATACGTCGGAGACGTTGAACCAGCTCGTGATCGAGGACCCGCTCCAGGCGAGCCGGTATGCGGATGTAACCGTAGAGCGGGTCTCGAATCATGCGCTCATTGGGTCGGTTCACAGCGTCTCCTCGGTTCCCGACGGCGTCATACTCAGGCTTCACGGGCGCGGGCGACCTGCCACTCCACCTCTTATCTGGACTATCGCATCCGCCATGAAGTTTGCGTCGTCTGACATTGCCAGGGCCCGCTACCGTTCGCGCCGCGCCCTGTGGCAACCGCCTCGGCAAGTGTCGGCCCGACAGGTCTCGCTCGTAGCGTATGGCGACAGCAGCCTCCGCAGACTTAACTCGATCGGGTGAAGCGGCTAACGCAGGGGTCGGAGGAACCGACACTCCCCGCATAGCAGGACCTCGCAAGGAGGTAGGCCATGCGATCGTTTTTGACGCTCAGCTTCGGCATCGCCGGGTTGGTGCTGATCGCTTTCGGGGCCGGCATGATGATCTTCAACCGAGTCTCTACATTTCAGATCAAGCGGGCGGCGGCAGTCGCCGCGGCCAAGACCGCCGCTGCCGGCGTAGACCCGGCCGAAGCCTCACTTGTCAGTGAGGCAGTTCAGGCCAACGTGGTGAAGAGCCTCACCGACGCGCTCCCCATCGAAGCGATCTCCAAGCTCAAGCCTGCCGACCGCCTGATTGCCTGGGGCCTCGTGTCCTTGATCCTCGCGGGCGTCGTCAGCGGCTACCTGGACTTCAGCGTCGGCGAAGCGCCCACGGCCGAAAAGTGATGCGGGCACGCGCGGACGCCCCGCCCCAGCGCCCGCTTTGAGCGGGCCACCTCCGCCCGGTGGCGGCCGGGCGGAGGTGGGTGCCAGCGCGGCGGCGGACTCCGGGAAAGGACCAACTCATGACAGCCGAAGAAGGCGGGCTGCACCGTCCCCGACGACCGGGTTGGAACGGCGCCCGCCTCGAGAAGACCGTGACCGCAACCGTCGGGGCAGTCTTCGCGGCAGTGCCGCTCGGCCTGGCGCTCGGAGCCTGGACGATCTTTCAACCGGCCGAAGCTCCCATGGTCGGCCCAGTTCCGGCCTACCTCGTAGCGGGCGGTCTCCTCTGTCTCGCGGCCGGTTGGTACGCCGGCTACCGCAAGCGCGTAGCGGAACGAGGACGCACGGCGTTGGGGTACTGGCCCACCTACGTCCTGGCTGCCTTCGCGGCCGGAGCCTTCGCCGTCTGGAGCGCCCATCTGACGGCCTCGGTCCACACGCCAGAAGCCTCTCTGACCGCGGGCGCGACCCCGGCGACGAGTGCCCCACCCACCAGGTCGCCAGTCGGAAGTACGGTCCCCACCGCAGAACCTGGTACCTGTGCGGCCGGAGTGGCCGAGTCCTGTTCGGGCGTCATGCTGCTGGTCCAGAACACGATGGACGGTTTTGCTGGCAACCTCAAGACGACCTGCCAGATGATCATGAGCGCCGCCGCCGACCCGCAGCGCGCCGGATGGACGCCGCCCCGCCAGCTCGTAAGCGACTGCACCTTCTGGGTGCGCGGCGGCGCTGACGGCAAGGGACTGGACGTCCAGCGGGCGGAAGCCCACCAACTGTTCAACAACCTAGCCGTCTACGCCGGCTGGCCGCCCCCGAACCGATGACCGACCCGGGCCGGGAGACCCCGATGAACGACCACAACACGCCTGGCTGGACCTCATGGGTTGCCAGCTCCTACGGTACGTACGGCCCCTACCTGTCTCCCCTCGACGCCTACCGCGCTGAGCGAGAAGCTGAGTCACTGGACCGGATCACGGAACGCCTGGATGAGGCCCGCCAGGCCCAGGAGGAGCAACGACAGTCCATTCGGGACTCGTTGGCGCGAGCCCGGCAAGCCCAAGCCGCCCGAACCGGGCGGTGGCGGCAGGGGAACCACCAGCCGGACGCTCCCGCAAGTCCGTCCCCAGCTACCGGTTCGGTCCAAGACCGGCTGCGCCAAGTCCGCCGTGACCGGACCACGCCAACGACGACGGAGCGCCTCCCCGTACCCGATGAACCCGGTCTGTGGCCCCTTGAGGAACTGGTGCCACCCGCCGACGCAGAACTGGTCGACGAACCCCCGTTGCCGGGCCCCAAGGAGCGTGAGTCGGATGAGCCATGAGCCCGTCCCGCGCCAGGCCGCCGAAGTCATCCGCCGTAACACCATCAACGCACTCGACCATGCCATCGAGCTGGTGAAGCCCTACCTGGGCTACTCCGGGTTCTTCGAACGGCGGGAGCTGGCCCGACGCGCCAAACTGGCGGCCTTTGAGACCGACCTACAGGCATATCTCCAGCGGCTTGAGGCGGCCCGCCGGGCAGTGCTGGCCTCGGACGAACTGGCCTACGGCGAGGCCCTGGTGACCATGATCGCCCGGCAGTCCGGGAACCTCGGCAAGATCCTGCAAGACCTGGCGCTGACGGAGGACAACGCCTTCGCTGAAGACATGGCGCTGCACCTGTTCGACCTGTGGAAGAAGTCGACCCAGCGCATCCTCAGCCGCTATGGCTTCTAAAGGAGCCGCGCCATGGTCGTCATCGTCGGCCTCGTCGTCCTGTTGCTCGTCGCCTCGCTCGTGGGCGGCGGCACCGAGTGGTTGCTGGTTCATCTCGACATCACGCTCTACGTCGTCGTCGGCCTCATCGTGAGCCGCTGGCTCTACACCGTGATGCGGGATCGCTATTACGACTGGCGGGACTGGCAGGACCGCCTGGCCGCCGCCGAGGCCGACATCGACGCCGAGTTCGAGACGCTGGCAGCAGAACGCCAGCGGTTGCACGCCCAGTACCAGGAAGACCTCAGCACCCTGCGGGCAGTCGAGGACTACATCTTCCGCACGGTGCGGGCCGTCTTGGATCAGCGCGGGGAGCCGTAGATGCCCCGCCGCGTGAGCCATCCCCCGCACACCGTGGATCTCGTGTTCCCCGAGGCCCTAGAGACTGGGACGGCCGCGCGGCTGTTCACGACCTTGAGCGCCTTGTTCCGGCCGGTCGGCCGGGTGGGCCTGGGCGTCCTACCCACGCTGGTGTTTGAGGTGCGCTCCACCTCGGCGGGCCTCACCCACCAGCTGACGGTCCCAGCCGCCGAGGCCGAAGTGGTTCGGAGCCGCCTGCGCGGCGTCCTACCGGGTCTGGCCCTCACCGACCTGGCGACGCCGCCACCTGGCCAGAGGTGGAACCGCGTGTTGGCGCTGCACCGGCCGCAGGAGGTCGAGCTGGCCGCCGATCCGCGCCTGGTGCGCGTGCTGCTCGAAAGCCTGGTCGTGTCGGAGCCGGACCAGGCGGTGCTGGTGCAGGCCATCATGACACCGGTCGGTCGGCCCGCGGTAACGCCAGGCGACCCAGCTTTTGCCGTCAGCCTGCGGCTCGCCGCCAGCGCCCCCGCGGACGAGGCCGCCGAACGCCTGATCCATCTTGTGCGCACCGCCTACCGCAGCCTGCATGTGTTCGAGCTGCCCCGGATCGGCAGCCGCCGCACGCTCAGCGCGGAGATCAACGGCCAGCAGCTGCCGCGGGTGGGGTGGCCGGACGTGCTCACCGCAGGCACGCTGGCCGTCGTCTGCCTGGTGCCTGTCGGTACGCCGCGGGTCCGCGGCCTGCGCCTCGGCGCCGCCCAGCAGCTGGGGCCGGAAGCCGCCATCACCAGCGTCGGCCGTCACCTCATCGACAACACCACGGCCGGCGAGCGACGGGTGCTGGCCCTCGGGATGGAGGAACGCAAGCGGCACCTGTATGTCGTCGGTCCGTCCGGCATGGGCAAGACCACCTTGCTGGAACGCCTCATCGTCGACGACATCACCGAAGGCTTCGGCGTCGCCTACCTCGACCCCAAGGGTGACTCGGTGCCGCGCATCCTCGACCGCATTCCGGAGCGCCGGCTGGACGATGTCGTGCTGTACGACCCGGCCGACAAGGCCTGGTCCGTCGGCTTCAACCTGCTCCAAGGCGAGCCCTACGCCGTAGCCGGCCAGATCGTGCGCATCGTCGACGCCCTGTCGCCCATGGCCAGTGCCCCGCGGGCCGTCAACCTGCTGCGAGCCGCCATCGCTGCGCTAGCGCTCGGTGGCTTTGCCCTGACGGAACTGTCGCTCATCCTCGACGCCGGGCCGCAGGGCCGGGTCTTCCGCCGCCAGCTCGAACCACTGCTGCGCCCCAATCCCGTACTGCACCGCGCCTGGCTGGATTTCGAGGCCGCCCGTGACAAGCAGGACCAGGCCGCGCCCATCAACCACCGGCTGGGCGCGCTCCTGATGGAACCGCGGCTGCAAGCGTCCTTGAGCCAACGCCGGGCGGGCCTCGACTTCGCCGACATCCTGGCTCGCAACCAGATCTTGCTCGTCCCCCTCAACGAGCACGAACTGGGTGAAGAGGTCCGGCCGCTCATCGGGTCGCTCTTGACGGCCAAGTTCTGGCAAGCCGCCCAGGCTCGCCGCGGCGGGCAGCACCAGCCCTTCTTCTGGTACGTCGACGAGTTCGACGACATGGCGGCCGGCTCGTACCAAGCCATGGTGGCCCGGGCCCGCGGCCACGACATCGGCCTGACGCTGGCCCACCAACAGCCCGGCCGCTTCACCCCGGCCCTGCGGGCGGACGTGTTCTCGAACATGAGCAGCAAGGTGGTGTTCCAGACCACGAGCGACACCCACGCCCGGATGCTGGCCGCCGAGCTGGGCGAGCCGGTGACGGCCGAAGACGTCAAGCACCTCGGTGCTTGGGAAGTACTGGCCCGCCTCGCCATCCCCGGCGGCATCTCCCGGGCGGTCTCCGGCCAAACGCTGCAAGCCGACCCGCCGGTGCTGTTTAGCTACCGGCAGGCTGGCCACGCGGTGGTGGCCAGCATCGGGGCCGAGGCCCGGCGGCGGGCACTGGCCGCTTACGCCCGCCCCATGGCCGAAGCCCTCGCCGCCTACGAGCAGCTGCACCGGGCGGGTCACGCCCACCGCCCGGCGGCCCGACCCGTCCCGGCGGCGGCCTCGCCACCAGAGCCACCGGCCGAGGCCACGGCACCAGCGGTGGGGTGGGAGGACTGGCCGGAATGACGATCTCCCGGGCCGTCCTCGACGCCCTCCAGCCCCAGCTCACGGACCGCGACCGGGCCATCATCCACGACGTCGGCCGATTCAAGCTGGCGACCGCGGGCCAGCTGGAGCGGCTGCACTTCGCCTATCTGCCGCCAAAGAGCCGGCCCCGCAACCGACAAGCGGTTCTCAAGCGCCTGACGGACCACCACATCCTCGCCCGGGTAGGCAGCCGGGGCCGCGGCGGCCCAGGCGGCGGGTCTCAGGGCTACCTCTACACCCTGGACACGGTCGGGCACGACCTCGCCCAACTCACGAGCGCTCGCCCGCGCCGGCCGTACGTGCCCTTCGACCCGACGATCGCGCACTACTTGGCCGTGACCGAGCTGTACGTCCAGCTGGTCGAGGCCGACCGCGCGGGCCACCTCACCCTGCTGAAATTCGAAACCGAGCCGTACTCCTGGCGTTACTTCGGTAACCGCCAAGTCCTGAAGCCTGACGCCTACGTCCAGTTGGGGGTCGTCCATGACGGCCGCCGCCGTAAGGGCAGCTTCTTCATCGAGATCGACCGCGGCACGCAGTGGGGCGCCAAGATCGCCGTCAAGGTGCCGCAGTACCTGGCCTACTACAACGCCGAGCGGCCAGACGGGCCGGTCTTCCCCAAGGTGCTGCTACTGGCACCGAACGAACGGCGGGCGGCGTACCTCGGGCGCCTTATCGAAAGACGCGCAGGTGACCTACGAGCCTTCGTAACCGGCGTCGGCGAGCACGTCCTGCCGCTACTGCTGTACGAGTGACGCGTCGATCTCCGAGCGCTCGGTGCAGATGATCGTCCAAACGCGGCGTTGCCGTGCCCTATCGGCCACACCACGTAGGCAAACGGTGTAACGCACTGCCCCTCCAGGTGGATGGTTACTACATACAGCCGTTGCAACACGCCCTGATCCACACGTGGAGATGGGACACGACTCGACGAACGGATGTTCCAACTCGTCTTTACTCATGGCGACGGGGGTTAGTCTCGCATGAGCCTTTCAATCAAGGCGGCAGCACTGACAGCCATCAGCGCACTGCTCATGATCTCGCCGGGCTGTGCCAGTACTACGTCCGCGGGTGCAGGCGGTCCGAGTGAACCTAGCGAACAGATACTCAATGGAGACAGTTTCACCGTATCCGTAAATCACGTTGAATGGCGTGATTTCGAGACTGGCGGCGTACCATTCCTCTACGAAGACGGACGGCCTGTGACCGCTGCGGCGCATTGCATTGTCGATGTGACCACTACACGCGAGGACATCTTCCCTGCTTGGACTTATGTCTTCGTGGATAGTAACGGGCACGAGGTCATCGAACTTCCTTACAAATCTAACTACCCGTCCTCTTTCGGGCACAGCAAACGAGAGGCAAGCACTCACACCCACCGTGTCCAGCCTGAACGTTCACCCTTCACTTGCAAGGTCAGAGCGTACAAGTGAGCGGCATCCTGCCGTCAGTGCTGGCCGGAAGTCCCGAGCGGCCGAGATGGAGCGCGCCGGAGACGTCACGGCCCGTTAGGTTCCATCTTCCCGTCAATCGAGGAGTGTGGAAATGCAGTCTCCTCAGCCACCCTCTCAGCCCTCGGTTTTGCCCCAGTTCTTGGGAATAGTTTTCCCACTCGCTGGCTTTCTGATCGCCATCAAGAGCAGTTGGTATGCGGCAGCGATTTCCGGCGCGGTCCTGATTTTAGGGGCCGTCGTCTTCCTCATCGTCATAGCACACAGAGGCTCGTTGTCTCTAGGTTTCGCACTCGTGGCTTTGTTGTCGACCCTGGTCGGCGGTGGACTTTGCGGCGCCGTTATCAGTCAATGGCTTAGCCCACAGGCTAGCGGTAATCCAGGACCATCGACTTCGTCCACCAGCACTGTGCCGACTACCAACACAGGCAATGTCGCGCATTCAGCCTCGAACGGGACGGGATTGGAAACAAAGTCGCAACCAGAGACGCAATTTCTTATCAAGATCAAGGCCGTCGACTCAAGCCATATCAGCGGCCCCACATCCGTTAGCATTGGCGGCGTTTCCTACCCCTACAGCTTCAACCAGGCGTGCACGCCGAATGGTCGCAGTTCGACCTTCTCGGTTGCAGGATACGACACGCTAACAGGAAAGTTGGGCTTGGACGATAAGCAAGGCACAACGGCCGCCGTTCGAGGGTATAAGTCGACAATTCGCATCATAAAGGACGGAAACCGTCAACTCGGCGACGACATGACAGTTTCCATCGACAAGTCCGCCGATCTGTCGGTGAAACTAGAAGGCGCAACGCAGATTACGATTACCTGCACGATTACCGACCAGCGGAGCGACTTCAACAGCTACTACAGCGTGGCGTTTGGGGATGCACGGCTGAGCAAGTAACGGACGCCAGAGGTTCAACCACGGCGGCCGGGCACCTCCCGGGTCCCCGCTGGCCGCTCTTGCCTCTCGCCCTACGCATCGGCCTACGCCTCGCCCTACGCATCGCTCCGTCGCCAGACCAGCGCCGGCCAGGCCAAACGTCACCACAGCGAGACTGACAGCCTCTGCTGTACCTGCTTCTCCTGCTTACTCTGCGCCGATCGTAGTCAGGCCTGCGCCTCTGCCGTCCAAGGTCGTTCGTCCTCACCCGCACTCGAGCTGCCAGCGGGTGGGGCGCTCCACCTTGACGGCGGCTGGTCCTGCCTCTTGATCGCCTCAGAGTAAGCAGGAGAAGCAGCGAAACGACTCGATGTCGTCGGCGCTGTCGACGGTGACCGGCTCCCCGACCGCTACAGCGGCGTTGACCCTGGCCTTCGCCACTAGTTCAGCCTCGTCGTTGAGGAGTACCCCAACCTGACCGCTCGATGGCATGACGACGACGGCTCGCCAAACGTCGGCCCGAGTGAGGTCAAGACCCGCAGCCTGGATGTACGGCAGAACCCAGAGCTCGAAGATCTGGTCGATGAGCTGCCCAGCATCAAACTGCGCGTCGTCTTCCGGTGCCATGACGAGATGGTAGGCGTGTGGCGACCGACTCGACGCGTCATCACGGTCAGCCCGAGGGTGAGTTGCCCATCCACCCGTACATGGCCCCTGGATCCGTCCATCCCGCCGCCCGACGCCGCCAGAACGGACACTGGCCGAAGGCTGCCAGAACCCAGGAGTTCTCAGTGTCGCATCGGCTAGCGGCATGAGAGGCCGTCAACCACGTTCCGCGCCCCTGGTCCGCGGTCGGCCCCTGTTGATCCGTGGGACACATATTCCAGCGGGCATGGCATGGACCAGCCGTGTCCTCCGAAGGGTTGATGTCGGAGACCTGCCAACGAGGCCTGGTCACGTTTCGCCTGGTCAAGACACTGAGCGAGGAACCTGCCATGCTGTCGCCATGTGGCTCGACCCGGAGGCCAAGGCATACGCCGAGCAACTGAACCAGCGGCGGGCCGAGTTGGCGGCCCAGGCCACCAACCACGTGAAGAAGCAGCACGTGATCTCTCAGGTCATCCTGCGACGGTTCACGTGGGACAAGCCACCTGGTGGCGTGGAGATGGCTCGGCTCGATGTCAACCGTCTTGACCGGCGCGTGCGGCTCCTCGGCACCAAGGCGTGCGGCAAGGTGGATGACTTCATCCGCTACGCCTCGAAGGACGCCGAGCAGATGTGGAGCCGCATCGAGAACGCCTTCCCGGCTGCCCTGGCCGCCGCTGACGACGGCTCCATCCTGAACAAGCCTCACCTGATGGAAGTCATCAAGGACATGCTGGCGCTCCACACGGTGCGCAGCAAGGAGGCGCCAATCATCCATCAGACTGCTTGGGAGGCGGTAAGCGGGGCGATCCGAGACCAACTCCGGCAGCACCCTGATGCGCTCCGCCAGCATATGGCGCGAGAGACCGGACTCCTCCTGACCGGTACCGACTGGGTCGATGCCAGTATCGACCGGCTGCACGCGGCGACCAAGGCGAAGTACGACGACGGCTTCCTCTTCAGGGCTCAGCAGGAGCGTGCGTACGCGTTGGTGCGCGCCTTCCTCGATCGCCGTCACCTCCAGTTCCTCAGGACCACGCAAGAGTTCCTCATCGGCGACGTACCCGCCGTGCCGATCCTGCACGATGAGCCGCGGCTTGGGTTGTCCAGTGGCGTCGGTGTCGACCGGGCCGACAGCGTGGTGATGCCCCTCGGCCGCCACTTGTACGTCGTCACCGATCCGCACCACGCTGCGATCGGCGCGATACCGCCGGGCAGGGTCGCGTACCTGAACCGGATCCAGATCGCAGCGGCCAAGGATGAGGTCTACTTCCACCCCGAAAGCGGCCTTGAGGACTTCGTACGGGCTGAAGCTGCGAGGGAGTGACCGCTCTTGGCCGAGGGGAGGTCGACGCCTCAGGTCTGTGGTGGATGCTCCAGCACGCTCCGTACCCGAACGGCATCGTCAGTGCGTTGCTGTTGCCGGTAGAGATCGTGGGCTTCGGTCCAGGCACGGCGGGCGCTCTGGTGGTCGCCGAGCTTTGCGTACCCAGTGCCGAGCCGGTCCAGGGTGTCGGCAACAGCGGTCGCGTTCTCCTGCGCCCGCAGCAGTTCCAGGGCCGCGGTCAGGTGCGTGACCGCCTGTTCGGTCTGTCCAGTGTGCAGGGCGATGTACCCGAGACTGTCCAGCGATGCCGCTTCCAGCGGCCCATTGTGCTGCATGCGGGCGGCTTCGAGCGCCTGTGTGCAGTGCCGCACGCCCTCACCGTAGTTTCCAAGTTGGGCCGCGCACCAGCCGACGATGTTGTGGGCCTCCGCCGTGCGAGCGCGATCACCCTGGCCGGGCATCTCCAGAAGTTCGAGCATGCGGGACGCGTGTTCCAGCGCCTGGTCGTAGGTACGGCGTTCTTGCCAGTGCCAGGCGAGGAACTGGTGGGTCAGGATCTGCCCGTTGCGGTCAGCGGTGGCCGTCGTGCTGTCGAGCGCACGGTGCAGCAGGGCGAGAGCCCCATCGACATCGCCCATCCTCGTCCGGGCGCCGCTGTGGAGGCGGCTCACCAGGGCCACGACGGCGGGTTCACCGAGCGCGTCGGCGGCAGCTTGGCCGAGTTCCCAGGTGACGAGGTGATCGCGGCGGTGCCCGCGCCGGGCGTGGAAGGTATGCATCGCCCAGGCGAACTGCCACGCCTCTCGGTGATACTCGAGATCCGCCGCTAGCTGCTGAGCAGCGAGCAGGTTGCGGTGATTGCGGTTGAGCCAGCGCATCGCGGCTTCTTCGGTGGCGAACTCCAGCGGAATGCAGCCGGGTGGCGGCGGTTCCAGGTCGATGGACTGGCGTGTTCGGGACAGGAGATGGTCGGCGGCGACGGCGCTGTGCAGGAAGAAGGCAAGGATCCGGTGGCGGGCGGCCTCCAGTTCCTCCGGGCGCAATGCCTGCTTCGCCCGTTGGGCGGCGTAGCTGCGGATCAGCTCGTGGGTCTGGTACCGGTCGTCGTAGGTCTGTTCCAACAGCGATACCTGGACGAGACCCTTCAACAGCGCTCGGGTTCGGGGAGGGGACTGTGCGAGCAGAGCGGCGGCTGCGGTGCCGTCGAAGTCGGGGCTCGGACTCAGTGTCAGCAGCGTGAACGCGCGGACAAGATCCTCGTCGAGGGCGGAGAGAGAGGATGCCAGCACTGCCGACAGGCTGCCGTCCGGGTTGTCGGTATCGAAGATGTCGAGTTCGGTCAGCTCCATTTCGTCGACGAGGGCAGCGAGGGGCACCTCAGCGTTGTACTGAGCGCGTCCGGCCAGCACTCCAAGGGCCAGCGGGTAACCGCTACAGGCGCTCAGCAGCGCCTGGACGGCTTCTGGTTGAGCAGATACTCGGTCGGCGCCCAGCCTGGTGACCAAGAGTCGACGTGCTTCGTCGTCGTTCATCGGCGGCAGGTGTAGGTGGCGCGCGCCGCGGGCGATCACGTCGGTCAGGTGCGTGCGGCTGGTGATCAGCACCGTGCAGTTCGGCCCGGCCGGCAGGAGAGGCAGCACCTGCTCGCTGGAGGCGGCGTTGTCCAGCAGAACCAGTAGCGTCTTCTCGGCGGTGAGCGACCGCCACCGGTTCGCCCTGGCCTGATCGGTACGTGGCATCTGGTCGGGTTGGACGCCGAAAGCGTCGAAGAACTCCCGCAGGGCGGCGCTCGGAGGTAGGGCCTCCCGTTGTTTGCCGAAGCCGTGCAGGTCGATGTAGAGCTGTCCGTCAGGGAAGAGGTGGCGGTGCTGCACCGCCCAGTGCTGCGCCAACCAACTCTTACCCATGCCGCCCGGCCCGCTGATCACCCAGATCTGCGGGCCGGCCGCGCTGTCGACCTTCGCCCCGGCGTCCAGAACCGCCAGTTGGTCCGCCCGTCCGGTGAACAGCGGCGGCAGCACGGGAACCTGCTGCGGCCGAGGCAGCGCGCGCACGATCGCCGCGGAATCTTCATCCGCAGGGGGTTCAGGCAGGTCGAGAGTGCTGTCACGGGCGAGAATTTGGTCGCGTAGCCGATCGAGATCAGATCCGGGAACCAGGCCGAGCTCGGCCAAGGCTTGGTTGCACTGCGCGTACACGTCCAGCGCGTCAGCTTGTCGGCCGCAGCGGTACAAGGCCAGCATGAGCTGCCCGTGCAGACGCTCGTCACGGGGGTGCGCCCCTGTCAGGTCGCGCAGCTCGCTCACCAGCTCGCCATGACGCCCCAGCAGTAGATCCGCTTCCACGCGCTCGCGTAGAGCGGCGAGGCGTTCCTCCTCGTAGTTGGCTCTGATCCCGTCGCCCTGAGCACCGGGCAGGCTGTCCGTCAGCGGGCTTCCGCGCCACAGCGCCAAGGCCTCGCGCAACAGGTCCGCGCGACGGGCTGCATGGTCGGTGCTGGCAAGCGCACGTTTAACCAGGTCGCGGAAGCGGTAGAGGTCGACCTGCTCACGGTCCACGCTGATCAGGTAGCCGTTGTCTTTGGTGGCGATTATCGTCTTGTCGGAATCGCCCAGCAGGTTACGCAGCGTGCGCACCACCTGGTGGATGCGGTTGTCGAGTGCGGCCTGGTCCTTATCAGCCTCGTCCGGCCACAAGCTGGCGGCGATCTGGCTCTTGGAGACCACAGTGTCGCGGTCGAGCAGCAGCAGGGCGACAAGCGTCCGAACCTGCTGTTGACGCGGTTCGACGAGTCGGCCGTCAGCCGCCCGGACCAGCGTCGTACCCAAAAGCTGGAAGTCCACCGTCGTCCCTCATCGCGACCCGACACAGCGCGGAAAGCCGAACCGAAAACCCGACTGAGCGTGATCTCTCCCGAGATCGGGTGTACACGGAGCACGCTGCGTGCGCCACCATCGCGATATGCGTCACTCCCTGACGCGAGGAGCGCTCGGCCGTTCGAGTGAACAGAGCCTCGTCCGACGGCAAGTGATCGCCGGAACATGAAATACCCGGCACCGCTGAGGTCGCTGGATCATGATCAAATCAGTCCGAGCACAGCCGGTCCATCCAACCTGGCAACCAGGCCGCCTTCACCGCAAGCGCGGCCCCCGCCACCTCGAGGTGGCGGGAGCGAGAAGACCAGGGAGAGACCGTGAACATCACCTTCCGCGCGCTGATCGGCGCGGTGCTGGGAGTGGCACTCCTCGCACCGGCCGCGCAGTTGGCGGTCGCCACTCCGGCCACCGCCAACGTCTCGCAGGCAGCGCAAGGCGCCGCCGTGTCCACTCGCGAGACGGGCAACGCCCACATCCCCCTCCGGCTGACCGCCTCCGAGCGGCAGGAGTGGACGGCCCTCGTGTCGACCGAGGAGGGCCGCCTCCACGTGCTGACCCAGCTCCAGGACGCCTTCGGTGGCGCGCTCACCGTCGGGACGAGCCCGGGTACCCCGAACAAGGGGGGCGACCTGACCGCCAACCTGTCCACCGGCATCACCGGTGACCACTTCTGGATCATCGTGTCGTACGC
Organism: Saccharothrix sp. NPDC042600; assembly: GCF_040647305.1. Classification (NCBI taxonomy): domain Bacteria; kingdom Bacillati; phylum Actinomycetota; class Actinomycetes; order Pseudonocardiales; family Pseudonocardiaceae; genus Saccharothrix; species Saccharothrix sp. NPDC042600. Next base: position 134,480 of record NZ_JBEZBW010000009.1, read on the forward strand.
CGACGTCGTCAACGGCGCCGTCGCGGCCGGTGTGGCGGCCTGCGCGACCCGGCTCCCGGGCTGGCTGTGCTCCGCCGCCGGCAACCTGATCAAGCAGTGGGCAGCGGGCTGGGGCAACGCGAGCAACCACGGCATCTGGGCGGAGATCTACTGGATGCCGCCGCAGATCAAGGTCGGTCGCTGGTAACCAGCTCACGAACCCGCTGCCGCCCCTCTCCCAGGAGGGGCGGCAGCGGCATGTCCAGGCCCTATCGTCAGGCGACGTCATCGACGCTTGGCAAGTACAACGGCTTCCGGTCCACGCTCGCGGCTCGTGTCTTCACTCTTTAGCCACTCTGCGAAGTCGCCTTCGCGCTCCAGCAGGTACACGATCTCGCGCAGCTCGGCCAGCACGATCGTCTTCTGCGAGAGGGCATCCGTGCACAGCTTGACGGTCGTGTCAGCGAAACCGGATGCGGAAATGATGAGTCCACGGACGTCGGCCCGGTTATACACGCGGACGAGGTGCTGCGACACCCCATCGACGCCGAGAGGTTTGTTCCACCACTTGACCTCAACGAGGTACGGCTGATTGTCCAATTCGATGAGGCCATCGATTTGCTCGCCGATTTGTCCGCTCTCCGTGGTCAAGGTAAAGCTCTCTCGCACCCCGAGGCCGTCCAACTTGAAAATCTCGTTAAGCAAGGCCTCGAGCTTGAGCCCGCGCTGACGAGGGTCCGGCATGCCGAACAGCTTGGCGAGGTCACCGCGCAGCTCCTGCCGCAACTCGCGCTTACGCTGGACCGCCGCGGCGGCCTCGCGCTGCACCTGTAGGCGCTCTTCCCGTTCCCGGTCGCGCTCCTGCTGCATGCGGACGAACGCGTCCTTGGCGTTGACGAGCTGGCGGACCCTGGCCACCAGTCCCTGCGCCTTGAGCGCCTCCTCCGGCCAGCAGGTCGAGAAGTCCTCCCACTCGACCACCCGACGCACGATCTCGCGGCGGGCCCGCAGCCCGGAGTCGCCTTCCTCGTTGACCCGCGCGAGGGCCGTCCGGGCGATGTCGTACTTGGTGATCGACGTACGGTCCGTGGCCACCCGGCGCTGCACGTCGACTAGGTGACGCTCGTCGACGCCGCAGGCCCGGAAGAAGCGCACGGTGTCCGGCTTCGACCGCTGAAGCAGCGGGATGGTGTCCACCAGCAAGGTGATCAGGTCGGGTGGGTAGTGGTAGGGGTCGCTCGCCATGGATCACCTCGGTACGCGCCGTCAGCTCATCATCTTCGCACGGGCATCCGACACCAGCCGGAGGTCACCACTCTCGCGTGACCCGCTTTGATGCCTAGGTCGTCCGTGTGTCGTTCGAGAGCCCTCAAGGCAGCCCGGCCCACGCCGCGCCCCAGACGAGCCCTCAGCAAGCCAGTGAGCCGGTTCAAGGCGCGCAGGCCGCTCTCGCCGGCTCGGGTCACGCATCCGCCCTCCTGCACCCCCAGGCTCGAGCTTGCCGCCCAACCACGCCTCCTTCTGCCACCCGGCCAATGGATCAGAGGCCAGCTGTGCGTAGCGGTCGGCGGCGCCATGACCGACCTGATGATCATGAAACCATACGTTTGCCCTGGTAGACTGCCTACTGACCGAGGGTGGATAAGCCCTCTCTCGTCTCGGCGGGCAACAGCGGGCCGGGCGACGAGTCGATCGGCAGCCCGGCGGCGGCCGACGCGGCGCTCACCGTGGGTGCCGTGGACCGCGCCGACCAGCTCGCCGAGTTCTCCTCGCGCGGGCCGCGCTGGGAGGACGGCGCGATCAAGCCGGACATCACCGCGCCCGGCGTGGGCATCGTGGCCGCGAAGGCCCGCAACGCCAAGATCGGCGACCCGGTCGGCGACGCGCACCTCGCCCTGTCCGGCACGTCGATGGCCGCTCCGCACGTCGCGGGCGCGGCGGCGATCCTGGCCGCGCGGCACCCGGACTGGACCGCCACGCGGCTCAAGTCCGCGCTGATGGCCAGCGCGCGCCCGAACCCCGCGCTGACGGTGTTCGAGCAGGGCGCGGGCCGGGTGGACGTGGCACGGGCGGTGCGGCAGACCGCGCACGCCACGCCGCCGTCGCTGAGCCTGGGCACCGCCCGGTGGCCGCACCACGACGACCAGCCGATCGAGCGGAAGCTGACCTACCGCAACGACGGCGCGACCCCGGTGACCTTCGCCGTCACGGCCGAGGTCAAGGACCCCGCCGGAGCCGCCTCCGGCCTGATCACCGTGTCGCCGGCGCCGGTCACCGTCCCGGCGGGCGGGCAGGCCGAGGTGACCGTGACCGCGACGACCTCCCTGGACAGCCCCGACGGCCGCCACAGCGGCGCGATCGTGGCCACGGGCGGGGACGTCGTGTTGCGGACGCCCGTCACCGTGGTGAAGGAAGTCGAGAGCTACGACGTCACACTGTCCTTTGTGGACCACGAAGGCAAGCCGACCGCCGACTACTGGTACCGGTTCGTGGACGTGGACCGACCGCAGGCCTACGTGGACCACGACCCGTCGGGCACCATCGTGGCCCGGCTGCCCAAGGGCACGTACTACTTCGACGGCTGGGTCGGCACCGTCCACCTGCGCAAGAACACCTACCTGACCGAACCCGCGATCGTGGTGTCCGGCGACACGACCCTGTCGTTCGACGCCCGCGACGCGGTGACGCCGAGCTTCGCGGTGGACCGGCCGACCGCCAGGGCCGGGTACGGCACGGTGTTCTTCGACCGCAAGACCGCCTGGGGCGACACCGGTTTCGGCCTGATCGGCGGGTCTCCGGACCGGCTGCTGCTCACGCCGTCCAAGACCTCCGCGCCGGGGCGGAGCGCGTTCACCGCGACCGCCACGCTGGCCGAGCCGGACGGGGCGGGCACGTTCGTCGGCAGCCCCTACCAGTACCACGTGTCGTGGACGCACGACGGCGCGGTGCCCGGCGACCTGGCCCGCCGGTTCCCCGACCGCGACCTGGCCCGCGTGCAGACGGTGGTCGTCGCGTCGGCGGAGGGCAGGACGGCGTACCTGGAGCAGTTGGCGAGCGGGCCGATGCCGTTGCGGGTCCAAGAGTTCTACTCGCCGGGTGTCGAGTGGTGGGGCGGCTTCATGCAGTTGTCCGCGCCCAACGCGTTCCCGCCGGAGACCTCGCAGAGCGGCACGTCCCGCACCTTCGCCGTCGGTCGACCGGTGACCGAGCGGTGGAACGCCGCCGTGTACGGGCCGGCGTTCCCGGTGATGCGGCGCAGCTACGAGTGGGCCGGGCGGTCCGGGGACCAGATCGCGGTGTCCATGCCGATGTTCACCGACCAGGACCCGACGCACTACGGGTTCTCCTCGGTCGACAAGGCGCAGACCACCCTGCACCGCGACGGCGTCCTGGTGGGCGAGTCGTCCTACGCCGGGTCGGTGCGCGCCGCCGTGCCCGCGGGTCGGGCGTCGTACGTGCTGCACGCGCAGGCCACCCGGTCCGGGGTGTCGGACCTGTCCACGAGCGTGACAGCGGACTGGACCTTCACGTCGGACACGGTGACCGGCGACCCGGCGGCGTTGCCGTTGCTGGCGGTCCGGTTCGCCCCGACGCTGGACGACCGCAACCGGGCGCGGGCGGGACGTCCGTTCGCGTTCCCGGTGTACGTGCAGCGCAACGGCGGCGGGTCGGTGGCGGACGTGCGGACGACCGTCCAGGTCTCCTACGACGACGGCGCGTCGTGGCGGCCGGCGCCGTTGGCGAAGTTCGGTGAGCGGTGGCTGGCGGCGGTGTCGCACCCGGCGGACGCGAAGTACGTGTCCTTGAAGGCGTCGGCCCGCGACAAGGCGGGCAACGGGGTCGAGCAGACCATCATCCGCGCCTACGGCCTGAGCTGATCGAGGTGACCCGCTGGGCCCTCGGTCCAGCGGGTCACCGGTCCAGGCCGTTGCTCCGGACCCGGTCGGGCCACCCGCCGCGCACCAGCCCGGCGGCGGCGCACTCGGGCTTGCGCACGGCCTGGTCCTCGGCCCGTTCGAGGAACTTCTCGGCGAACCCGAGCCGCGGGTAGCGCCCCAGCAGCTCCGCGGTGAACTCGGGCGTGAACAGCTCCAACCGCCGCCCGGACACGTCCGCGCTGACGGCGACCTGCAACAGGTGGCTCTCGGGGTCCTGCTCGGCCGGCACGTCGTCGCGCATGTGCAGGACGATGACCTCGTCGAGCCGCTCCCGCCGCGCCGCGTCCCACCCGGCCCCGGCGGCGAACACCTTGGCCAGCCGCCCGCCGGCCTCCTCGAACGGCATCCGGTGGCTGTCGAAGAACGGCGTGAGGGCGAGGTCGTGCAGGAGCGCGGCGACGTAGAGCAGCTCGTCGTCGTACCCGGCGATCCCGGCGGAAGCCCCGTACGCGACCGCCCACGAGTACGCCCGCAGCGAGTGGTTGCGCAACCACGGCTCGGCGAACTCGGTACACACCTCGACCGCCGCCTGAGCCGCCCTGGTGTCGGGCCCGGTGAAGAAGTCCACGAGCCGCAGCCTAAGCCGTTCCGACCGGCCGCCCCAGCCAGATCAGGTCACGTCAGCCACAAGATCGCGCCGGCCACGAGCAGGAAGCCCAGGCCCACCGGCAGCGCGCCGCCCAGGCGGGAGGTCACCTCGCCGCCGTGCGGGGACAGGTCGTGCAGGCGGCGGGCGATGGCGCCCAGTTCGGTCACGTCGCGGCTGCTCGGGGCCAGGGTGAAGCGGGTGCCCGACTCCAGTTCCAGCACCAGCCGGTCGTCCGTGCGGCGGATCGACGTGATCTCCGACCACGGCACGCGGTAGGTCCGCAGCCAGGACCGGACCTGCGCGTGGTCGTGGTGGAAGACCGCCGACGGCCGGCCGCGCAGCCAGCCCACCACCGCGCACGTCCCCGCCGTCCACAGCACCGTGAGCACCGCCGGACCCTGCAGGAACGCCGCGCCCACCGTGAACACGACCGCCGCGAGGAACAGCCACCGCGCGGTCCGGACGTCGTGGTCGGAGGGCGGCACCGGCATCGGCAGCGGCGGCACCTCCAGGGCCACGCCCAGCAGCTCCTCGCCCGGGTCGTCGAAGCTGGGCAGCACCCGGTGGTACGGCCGCAGCGGACGGGTCGGCGGCAGCGCCCCGTCCGGCGTCACGAGCACCACCCACCCGCCGTGGCTGAGGTCGCCCACCGCGAGCATCCGGTCGTCCTCGAACCGCCCCGACACCGGCATCGACCCGAACGGCTTCCCGTCCACGGTGTGCAGGACGGCACGTCCGCGCAGGTCGGCCCGCACCAGCACCTCCACGGCCCGCGCCGGGCCGTGGAGCACCCGCTGCGCCGCCCGGCGCGCCGTCACGTCCCGCATCCGCAGGAAGACCGCCATTCCCAGCGCCACGGCCATCACGGTCAGCGGGAAGGTCACGTCCTCCGGCTCGGACACCAGCTCCGCCCATGCCCCGTCCGTGCGCACCGGCACCGACCGGCCCACCCCGTACGCCTCGGGCGTGAGCACCGAGAACGTCCGCTCACCCGACGGCAGCGCCACCTTCACCGCGTAGTCCTCGACCGACAGCACCCGCGCGTGCACCTCGACCGCGGCCGTCTCGTGGTCGGCCAGCGCCGTGGCCACCACCCCGTACCGCACGAACGCGAGCACCCCGACGACCAGCATCACCCCGGCCACCAGCGACCGGCCGGTGAACCGCTGCGGCAATGGCCGGGACACCGTCACCACCGAGCTGACCTCGCCGAACACCCGGTGCTGCGCCCGCCGCGCCTCCACCAGCCACAACGCCACCACCGCGCACGCCAGGCCGTGCAGCAGGAACGCCAGCCGGATGCCGTCGTGCTCCTCGAACACCACTTCCAGCAGCCCGAACAGCGTCCCGGCGCAACACCCGAGCACGGGTTCGCGCCACAGCAGCACGGGCGTCGCCAGCACCAGCGCCACGGCCACCGAGAACCCCGGGTCGGGCAGGCACGGGGAGGCGGGCGTGCAGGTCACCGGGATGGACACGGCGTACCCGAACGCCACGCACCACCCGACGACCAGCACGCCCCGGTACACCCAGACCGGCACGGTGGGCGCCTCCCACCGTCGCAGGTGCTCGGCGGTGAAGGGTCGGCTCATGCCCCAAATCCTGCGTTACGACACGACCCCGTCCGCCACCAGCCCCGCGTAGATGGCCTCGCCGACCGTCGTCAGCGCCGACAGCGGCCGGATCATCACGGTGAACGTGCCGATCCGGCCGTCGGCGTCGAGCTGGATCAGGTCGATCCCGTCGACCTGCTTGCCGTTGACGACGGTCCGGAACCGCAGCACGTGCCCGTCCGGCCCGCCGTCGTACTGGCCGACGTACTCGAAGTCCTGGAACGTGCGCTGGAGCACCCCGAACAGGGCGCGGACCACCTCGACGCCCTCGAACGGCCGGAACTTGACCGGGCTGTGGAACGTGATGTCGTCGGCGAACAACGCGGTGGCCCCCGCGAAGTCGCCGGCCTCGATCGCCCTGCGGAACCGCTCTGCCGCGTTCATCCGGTTCTCCCGTCTCAGATCGTCGCCGCGAGGCGCGTGCCCTGGTCGATGGCGCGCTTGGCGTCCAGCTCGGCGGCGACGTCCGCGCCGCCGATCACGTGCGTCACCACGCCGCGCTCGGTCAGGCCGTCCACCAGGTCGCGCACGGACTCCTGCCCCGCGCACACCACGACCGTGTCGACCTCCAGCACGCGCGGCCGTTCCCGCTTCGGCCCGAACGAGACGTGCAGCGCGCCCGGCTCGATGCGCTCGTAGTTCACGCCGGTCAGCTGCTCCACCCGCTTGGCCTTCAACGCCGCCCGGTGCACCCACCCGGTCGTCTTGCCCAGCCCCTTGCCGATGCCGGACTCCTTGCGCTGCAACAGGTACACCTGTCGGGCGGGCTCGGCGGGCCTGGGCTCCACGACACCGCCGCGGGTCCGCGCCGGGTCGCCGACACCCCATTCGGCCCGCCACTCGGCCAGGTCCAGGGCGGGGGAGGTGGCGTGGGTGAGGAACTCGCTGACGTCCACCCCGATGCCGCCCGCGCCGATCACGGCCACCCTCGCGCCGACCGGCGCGCCGTCGCGCACCACGTCCACGTAGGACAGCGCGTGCTCGACGCCGGGGATGTCGGGCACCCGCGGCGCGACGCCGGTGGCCACCACGACCTCGTCGAACCCGGTCAGGTCCTCGACGGCGGCCCGGCGGCCCAGGTGCAGCTCGACGCCGGTCAGCTCGACGCGGCGGCGGTAGTAGCGGATCGTCTCGGCGAACTCCTCCTTGCCGGGGATGCGCCGCGCGATGGCGAACTGGCCGCCGATGTCGTCCTCGGCCTCGAACAGCTCCACGTCGTGCCCGCGCTCGGCCAGCGCGACGGAGGTCGCCAGCCCGGCCGGCCCCGCGCCGACCACGGCGACCCGCTTCGCGCGGCGGGTGGGCAGGAGCTTGAGCGTGGTCTCGCGGCCCGCGCGCGGGTTGACCATGCAGGAGGCCTTCTTCAGGGAGAACGTGTGGTCCAGGCACGCCTGGTTGCACGCGATGCACGTGTTGATCTCGTCCACGCGGCCGGACTCGGCCTTGCGCACCCACTGCGCGTCGGCGAGGAAGGGACGTGCCATGGACACCATGTCCGCGTCGCCGCGTTCGAGGATCTCCTCGGCGACCTGCGGCATGTTGATCCGGTTGGAGGTCACGACGGGGATCGACACGTGCGGCTTGAGCCGCGCGGTGACGCCCGCGAACGCCGCGCGCGGCACCGAGGTGACGATGGTGGGGACGCGGGCCTCGTGCCAGCCGATGCCGGTGTTGATGATCGTCGCGCCGGCCGCCTCGACCTCCTGGCCGAGGGCGACGACCTCGTCCCAGGTCTGGCCGTCCTCGACCAGGTCGAGCATGGAGAGCCGGTAGATGATGATGAAGTCGTCGCCGGCGGCCTCGCGGCAGCGGCGCACGATCTCGACGGCGATGCGGCGGCGGTTCTCCGGGGTGCCGCCCCACCGGTCGGTGCGCTTGTTGGTGCGCGGGGCGAGGAACTGGTTGATGAAGTAGCCCTCGGAGCCCATGATCTCGATGCCGTCGTAGCCGGCTTCGCGGGCCAGCGCGGTGCTGCGGGCGAAGGCGTCGACCTGGCGCCGGATGCCCCGTTCGGACAGCGCGCGGGGGCGGAACTTGGAGATCGGCGCCTTGATCGCCGACGCCGAGACCGACAGCGGGTGGTAGGAGTAGCGGCCCGCGTGCAGGAGCTGGACGGCGATCCGGCCGCCGGCCTCGTGCACCTTGTCGGTGATGATCCGGTGGTTGCGCGCTTCCCTGGTGGTGGAGAGCTTGGAGGAGAACGGGTAGAACCAGCCGGCGCGGTTGGGGGAGAAGCCGCCGGTGACCATCAGCCCGACGCCGCCGCGGGCGCGTTCGGCGAAGTACTCGGCCAGGGCGGGGAAGTCCTTGGCGCGGTCCTCCATGCCGGTGTGCATGGAGCCCATCAGGACGCGGTTGGGCAGGGTGGTGAAGCCCAGGTCCAGGGGCCGGAGCAGGTGGGGGTAGTCGGTCATCGGGGGTCGTCCTCTCGCATGGCCGCGAGCACCTCGTCACACCATTCGAGCAGCGCCTCCTCGGCCTTGATGCCGCCGCGCAGGACGAGGTGCTGGTGCAGGCGCCGTCCGTGCAGGGCGGACGGGTCGGGGAAGTCCTTCTTCTCGATGGCGCGGTACACGTCGAGCCGCTCGGCGTGGTGCCGCCGGTGCCGGGCCACTTCCTCGGCGACGGCGCGGGGGTCTCCCAGTGACGCGCCCCGGATCTTGACGGCGAGGTCGTGCCGGACGGTGGCCGGCTCGCCCGCCTCTTGCAGCCACCGCTGGAGTTCTTGGCGGCCCTCGGGGCTGACCCGGTAGACCTTCTTGTCGGGGCGGCCGTCCTGGGCGACTTCTTCGGCGGTGACCCAGCGCAGGTCGTCCATGCGCTTGAGGGTGCGGTAGATCTGCTGGTGGGTGGCGGCCCAGAAGAAGCCGATGGACTTGTCGAACCGACGGGCCAGCTCGTAGCCGGTGCCGGGCCGTTCGTCCAGGGACACGAGGATCGCGTGCTCCAACGCCATGCTACCGAACGGTAATGTGCAACGAGTCGCTGTGCAACTAGTTGCATAGCCGACCTGCTCGACCGCCTCGCCGAGCCCCGCGCCCGCCCCGCCGCGCCCGCCCCGCCGCGCCCGCCCCGCCGCG